>NZ_CAXSQB010000005.1:0-4157 GCF_964239415.1 Clostridium sp. ATCC BAA-442
CCCCCGCCCCCCTTCCAAGCCAGGTCGTCATCCCAATGGTTCAGCACATCGGCAAGCCCTGTACCCCTCTGGTCAAGGCGGGAGAGTCAGTGAAGCTGGGCCAGAAGATCGGCGATGCCGAAGGCCTGAGCGCCACCATCCACGCCTCGGTGTCGGGCACCGTGGCCGCCGTAGAGCCCCGCCCCCACCCCTCCGGCCGGGCCGTACTGTCGGTGGTCATCGACAACGACTACCAGGACACCCCCGCCCAAGCACTGGAGCCTCACGCCACCCACGAGGGGCTCTCCCCCAACGATATTCTCTCCATCATCCGGGAGGCGGGTATCGTCGGCATGGGCGGCGCTACCTTCCCCACCGACATCAAGGCCGTCACCGCCCAGGGGCGGGTGGACACTATCCTGGTAAACGCCTGTGAGTGCGAGCCCTACATCACCGCCGACGACGCCCTGCTGTGCAGCTATCCGGAACAGATTTTCCGGGGACTGGCTGCGCTGGATGCCGCTCTCCATCCCGACCGGCGGGTGATCGCCGTGGAGGACAACAAGTCGGAGGCCATCGCCATCCTGCGCAGGCACCTGCCCGACTGGCCGGGAGTGGAGTTGGCCGTCCTGCCCACCCGCTACCCCCAGGGGGCGGAGAAACAGCTCATCCAGGCCGTTACCGGCCGGCAGGTGCCGCCGGGCCATCTGCCCTTCTCTGTGGGCTGCGCCGTGTTTAACGCAGGCACCGTGGCCGCCGTCTACCGGGCGGTGTACGAGGGCAAGCCGGTAACCAAGCGCATCGTCACCGTCACCGGCGAGGGCGTAAAGGAGCCCAAAAACCTGATTGTCCGCATCGGCACCCCCTTTGCCCAGGTCATCGAGGCCGCAGGCGGCCTCACGGAGGACGCCTGTAAGGTGCTCTCCGGCGGTCCCATGATGGGTACGGCCCAGGGTGAACTGGCCGCCCCGGTGCTCAAGGGTACCAACGCGGTGCTCTGCCTCACCAGCGCCAATCCCACACCGGAGCGGCCGGTGTGTATCCGCTGCTCCAAGTGTGTGGAGGTCTGCCCCATGCACCTGCAGCCCCTGTACCTCTACCGCTACGAGGCCGCCGGGAATCTGGACGCCCTCCAGGCCCTCCACGTCACCGACTGCATCGAGTGCGGCTGCTGCTCCTACACCTGTCCCGGCCAGCTCCCCCTGACGGAGCGGTTCCGGGCGGCGAAACAAGCCTTAAAGGAGGGAATCCGTCCGTGAAGCTGATCACATCCTCCTCCCCCCACATCCGCAGCGGGGAGACCACCCGCCGCCTGATGGGCACGGTGCTCCTCGCCCTGTTGCCCACCCTGGCGGCCGGGGTATGGTTCTTCGGTCTCCGGGCCCTGCTGCTAACCCTGGTGAGCGTGGCCTCCTGCGTGGCCTCCGAGTGGGCCTTCCGGGCCGTCACCAAGTCCCCCGGCTCGATTGCGGACGGCTCCGCCGCCGTCACCGGGCTGCTGCTGGCCCTCACCCTCCCCGCCACTGCCCCCTACTGGCTGGCGGCGGTAGGCGGCGTATTCGCCATTGTAGTGGTCAAGGGCCTGTCCGGCGGCCTGGGCCAGAACATCTTCAACCCCGCGCTGGCCGCCCGGGCCTTCCTGATGCTGCTGTGGCCCGCCTGGCTGGTACGCTACGCCCCCGCCGGGGCGGAGCTGCCCCTCTTCGGCTCCACCGCCGACGTGGTGAGCGCCGCCACCCCTCTCCACGACATGGTGATGCCCGCCCTGCCCACGGCCTCCCCGGCCGACATGCTCCTGGGGAACATTGGCGGCTGCATCGGAGAGGTTTCCGCCCTGGCCCTGCTGATCGGCGGTGCCATCCTGCTTGGGCGGAAGGTCATCTCCTGGCGTATCCCCGCCGCCTACCTGGGCACTGTAGCCTTCCTCACCCTGGTATTTTATAAGGGGGAGGACCCCGTTGCCTGGATGCTCTACAGCCTGCTGGGCGGCGGTGTGATGCTGGGCGCCCTGTTCATGGCCACCGACTACGCCACCTCCCCCGCTCTGCCCGCGGCCCAATTGGTTTACGGCGTGGGGTGCGGCGCGCTGACCGTGCTGTTCCGCTACTTCGGGCTCTACCCGGAGGGGGTCACCTACGCCATTCTGCTGATGAACGCCTGCGCCTGGGCGCTGGACAAGGCCCTGCCGCCGGTGCGCTTCGGCGCTGTGAGAGGAGGAAAGGCCGGATGAATGTGAAAGCCCTGATCAAGCCCGTGGCCGTGTTGGCCGCCGTCTTTGTGCTCCTGTTGGCCCTTTCGGCGGGACTGGCCCCCACGGCGGCGGAGAACGCCGCAGCCGAACAGGCCAGGCTCTTCGACACCCTGCTCCCCGGCGGCGCTCCCTTCACCGAGGAGGCCTACAACGGTGAGGACACCGCCATCGCCGCTGTCCACCGGGGTTCCACCGGCTATATTGTCGAGACCGTCACCGCCGGCTACGCCGGAGATATCACCATGCTGGTGGCCGTGGACTTTGACGGCGCCGTGGTGGGTGCGGTGGTGCGGGAGATGGAGGAGACCTTCGGCCTTGGGGCGGAAGCCCTGTCCGACGCAGGCTTTCTCTCCCAGCTCATCTGGAGCCGGGGCGAGCTGGCCGTAGGGGACAACGTGGACGCCCTCACCGGCGCCACCGTCACCTCCAAGGCGGTGGTCAAGGCGGTCAACTCCGCCTCCGCCTTTGTCACCGGCGCGGACGTCAGCTCCAGCGCAACCGAGTGGGGAGGTTAAGCCATGCAAGAGAAATATACTCTGAATACCGCCCTGGCCGCCGTGGTGGGCTTGGGCTGCCTGGCGGCGGTTCTCTACCGCGTCTTCCTGCCCGCCGCCGTGCTCCCCGCCGTAGGCCTGCCCGCGGCGGCGGCCTGCTCCCTGCTGGCCCTGGCCGCGGAGGCCTATCTCTCCAAGGGCGTTCCCCGCCGGAACTGGGGGCTTACTCTCCTGCTGGGTGCCCTCACCTTTGGCCTGCTCCCCTGGGCCGCCGGGCTTACCGCCGGGACAGAGGCCGTGCGCTTTGCCGTGGTGGGCGGCGCGGCCTTCGGCGCTCTAACCTTCCTGTTTACCTCCCTGCGGGAGCGCCTCGCCTCCGGCCCATCCGGACGGCTGGCCCCCCTGGTCACCGCCGGCATCCTGTTTCTGGCCTGCCAGTGCTTTGCCGGGATGCTCCTGTAACCCACGCGGCGCCTCCCATGCCGGGAGGCGGCGCGGCTGTTTTCCGTTGCCCTTCCGCCCGGACGGCGGTATAATGAAGGCAAGCAAGAATAAGCGAGGTGGACACCATGCCCCACATCATCGAGATCACCGACCTCTCCGCCCCCGAACTGGACGTATTCGCCCGCCTGACCGAGGCCCAGCTCCGCAGCCGCCGCGCGCCGGAGAGGGCCCTGTTCATCGCGGAGAGCCCCAAAGTCATCGGCCACGCCTTGGACGCCGGATATGAGCCCGTTTCCCTGCTGATGGAGCGCCGCCAACTGGAGGGCCCCGCCCGGGACATTCTCGCCCGCTGCGGGGACGTGCCCCTCTACACTGCTGGCCGGGACACCCTGGCCGCCTTGACGGGCTACGAGCTGACCCGCGGGGTACTGTGCGCCATGCGCCGCCCCTCTCTGCCCGCCGTGGAGGAACTGTGCGCCGGCGCCAGGCGGGTGGCCGTGCTGGAGGGCATCGTGGACCCCACCAACGTGGGGGCCATCTTCCGCTCGGCGGCAGCCCTCCACATGGACGGGGTGCTGGTCACTCCCACCTGCTGCGACCCCCTCCATCGCCGGGCGGTGCGGGTCAGCATGGGCACCGTGTTCCAGATCCCGTGGACCTATATCGGGGCGCGCTCCGCCGACTGGCCCCAGCCGGGACTTGCCCGCCTGCGGGCCCTGGGCTTTCAGACCGCCGCCATGGCCCTGAGCCCCGGAGCCCTCTCCATCGAGGACTCCCGGCTGGTGTCCGCGGAAAAGCTGGCCATCGTCCTGGGCACCGAGGGGGACGGCCTTTCCCCCCGAACGGTGGCCCACTGCGACTATACGGTTTGCATCCCCATGGCCCGCGGCGTGGATTCCCTTAACGTGGCGGCGGCCAGCGCCGTGGCCTTCTGGCAGTTGGGCCGGTACAAATGAACCGGAGCCCCTGGAGCCGCTTTGCGGCTCCAG
>NZ_CAXSQB010000005.1:4167-136548 GCF_964239415.1 Clostridium sp. ATCC BAA-442
CCCCCGGGGGCTCCTTCGCTCTGTGTGCAAATTCTCCTCACTCCACCTGATCGGAGGCCATCTTCTCCTGCTTCACCTTGTGGTCGATGACGTGGCGGCCGGCCAGCTCGGCCCTCACCTCGTCCAGGGAGATACCCGCCTCCACCATCAGCACCAGAACATGGTACGCCAGATCCGCCAGCTCATAGACCGTCTCCTTGTGATCCCGGTCCTTGGCCGCGATGATAACCTCGGTGCACTCCTCGCCCACCTTTTTCAAAATCTTGTCCAGGCCCTTTTCAAACAGGTAGGTGGTATAGGAGCCCTCCGGCCGCTTGGCCCGGCGCTCCTCCAGCAGGCGGTAGAGCCCCTCATAGCTGAACTGCTCGTCCATGTCATCTCTCCTCCCTTGCAAAGAATACCGCTCCGTCGAAGCAGGAGTCGGTGCCCAGGTGGCAGGCCGGCCCCTCCTTCCGCACCCGGATCAGGAGGGCGTCCCGGTCACAGTCGGCCCGCAGCTCCACAATGTGCTGGTAATTGCCGCTGGTTTCCCCCTTGAGCCACAGCTCCTGCCGGGAACGGGACCAGAAGCAGGTCAGGCCCTTTTCCAGGGAAATGGCCAGGGACTGCCGGTTCATGTAGGCCAGGGTGAGCACCCTCCCCGTCTCCGCATCCTGCACAATGGCGGGTATGAGCCCCTTCTCGTCAAATTTCAGCGTCTGCACATCAATCACAGCCGCACGCACACCCCTTCCTCCGCCAGTACCCGCTTCAGCGCAGGTATGGTCACCTCGCCGAAGTGGAAAATGCTGGCCGCCAGCCCGGCGGACAGCTCCGGCAGGGCGCGGAACAGGGCCGCGAAGTCGGCGGCGCTCCCTGCGCCGCCGGAGGCCACCACCGGCACGGACACCGCCCGGCTTACGGCCTTCAGCAGCTCCACATCGAAGCCGCCCTTCACCCCGTCGGTGTCCATGGAGTTGACCACCACCTCGCCGGCCCCGGCGTCCACTCCCCGGCGCACCCACTCCAGGGCATCCAGTCCGGTGTCCACCCGGCCGCCGTTCAGAAATACGTGGTAGCTCCCGTCCACCCGCTTCACGTCCACCGACAGCACCACGCACTGGTCGCCGTACCGCCTGGCCGCCTCCCCGATGAGAGCGGGGTTCCGGACAGCCCCGGAGTTGACCGAAACCTTGTCCGCCCCGCAGGCCAGCACCCGCTCGAAGTCGTCCAGCCCCCGGATGCCGCCCCCCACGGTGAGGGGGATGAAAATGGCGGAGGCCACCTTGGTCAGAATATCGGTAAAGAGCTTCCGCCCCTCATGGGACGCAGTGATGTCGTAGAACACCAGCTCGTCGGCACCGGAGCGGGAGTAGTGCTCCGCCAGAGCCACCGGGTCGGACACGTCCCGGAGCCCCTGAAAATTGACTCCCTTTACCACCCGTCCGTCCCGTACATCCAGGCAAGGGATGATACGCTTGGTCACCATGTCACTCCACCTCCCCCAGGGCGTCGCGCAGCGACAGGGCCCCGGTGTAAAGGGCCTTGCCCAGAATCGCGCCGTACAGGCCCAGCGCCTTCAGCCGCCTCAACTCCTCCAGGGAGGACACGCCGCCAGAGGCGATGAGCTGCAGGGGAAGCCGCTCCGCCAGGGACTGGTACAGCGCCACGTTGGTCCCCCCCAGCATACCGTCCCGGGAGACATCGGTGCAGATGACGGTCCGCACCCCCCAGTCCACCAGGCGCTGGAAGAAGGCCTCCGCCGGCTCTGGAGCGGTCTCCCGCCAGCCCTGGATAGCGATGGCCCCGTCCTTCAGATCCACCCCCACCGCCACCCGATCTCCGAAGCGGTCCAGTGCGGTCCGGAGAAAAACGGGGTCGGTGACGGCGGCAGTGCCCAGGATCACCCGCGCCGCCCCCGCGTCCAGGTAGCGGGCCACGGCCTCCAGCGTGCGGATGCCGCCGCCCACCTCCACCTGTAGGCCGGTGGACCGGCACAGCTCCGCTACCACCCGGAAATTGGGGGTGGTTCCGTCCCTGGCCCCCTCCAGATCCACGGTGTGGAGCCAGGCCGCCCCGGCGATCTCAAACTCCCTCGCCTGGTCCAGAGGGTCCTCCCGGTAGACCGTCATCCGGCTGTAGTCCCCCCTGGTCAGGCGGACCACCTTTCCCTCATAGAGATCAATAGCCGGAAGCAGAATCATGCTTCACCCTCCAATCCGCAGAATGCCTTGAGAATCCGCAGTCCCACATCCCCGCTCTTCTCCGGGTGGAACTGGGTGCCGTACACGTTTCCTCTCTGCACCGCCGCCGTCAGAGGCGCGCCGTACTCGGTCCAGGCGGTGAGCCCCTCTCCGCAGGCAAAGCCCGCGTAGGAGTGGACGAAATAGACGTGCTCCCCCTCCTCCAGAGCCGCGAAAATGGGGCTGCGGGGCCGCTCCGCCGGGAAGCGGAGGGCGTTCCAGCCCATGTGGGGCACGGCCAGCCCCACCGGAATCACGTCCCGGATGGGGCGCACCTCCCCCGGAATGAGGCCCAGGCCGGGGTGCTCCCCGTACTCAAAGGAGCGCTCCAGGAGGAGCTGCATCCCCAGGCAGATGCCCAGGACGGGCTTGCCTGCGGCAGCGGCCTCCAGTACCGCCTCCGCCATACCGGCGGCCCGCAGCCGGGCCGCCGCGTCGCCGAAAGCCCCCACGCCGGGGAGGATCACGTGGCTGGCCGCCCGGAGGACCGCTCGGTCCCCGGTGACCACGGCCTCCCGGCCGATGGCCGCCAGAGAGCTCTTGAGGGAGAACAGGTTACCCACCCCGTAGTCGATGATGGCGATCATGCCTCTCCCCCCTCAAACCGGATATCCACCGCCCTGGCGTGGGCGTCCAGGCCCTCCTTGCGGGCGAACAGGCTCACCTTCCGGTAGTCCCTGGCCAGGGCGTCCCTAGTATAGTAGCTGAACTGGGACTTCTTTACGAAGTCATCCACCGACAGGGGACTGTAGAACCGGGCGGTGCCCATGGTAGGCAGAGTGTGGTTGGGCCCGGCAAAGTAGTCCCCCATGGGCTCCGGGTTATAACGGCCCAGGAAGACGGAGCCGGCGTTCTGAATCTCCCCCAGGTAGTCGAAGGGGTTGTCCACGCACAGCTCCAGGTGCTCCGGGGCGATGCGGTTGGCCACCGCGATGCCCTCCCGGAGATCCCGGCAGACGATGAGCTTGCCGTTGGCCTCCAGGGAGGCCCGGGCGATCTCTGCCCGGGGCAGGGCGGCCAACTGCCGCTCCAGCTCATGAGCCACCGCCTCGGCCAGGGGGCGGGAGTCAGTGACCAGCACGGCGGCGGCCATCCGGTCGTGCTCCGCCTGGCTCAGCAGATCCGCCGCCACCCAGGCGGGATTGGAGCGGCCGTCGGCCAGTACCAGCACCTCGGAGGGCCCGGCGATCATGTCGATGTTCACCCGGCCGAAGACCTGGCGCTTGGCCTCCGCCACGTAGGCGTTTCCGGGGCCCACGATCTTATCCACCTGAGGGATGGTCCCGGTGCCGTAGGCCAGGGCGGCCACCGCCTGGGCGCCGCCCACCTTGTAGATCCGGGTCACGCCGGCGATTTTGGCTGCGGCCAGGATGTGGGGGTTCACCGCCCCATCCCGCCAGGGCGGCGTCACCATAATGATCTCCCCCACTCCGGCGATCCGGGCGGGAATGGCATTCATCAGCACGGTGGAAGGGTAGGCGGCGGTGCCGCCGGGCACATAGATGCCCACCCGCGCCAAGGGGATGATCCGCTGGCCCAGCACCACGCCCTCCCGCTCGGTCATCACGAAGCTCTCCCGCTTCTGCCGGGCGTGGTAGGCCCGGATGTGCTCCGCGGCCTCCTCCAGCACGGCCAGGAAGGCCGGCTCCACCTGCGCCGCCGCCTGGTCCACCTCCTCCGCCGTCACCGCCAGGGCGTCCGGCGCTGCGCCGTCAAAGCGGAGGGTATACTCCCGCAGGGCCGCGTCCCCCCGCTCCTGCACGGCCCGGAGGATCTCCGCCACCGGGGCGGATACGTCCGCCCCGCTTCCGCCGCGGAACAGGATCTCCCGATCCTCCAGCGTTTCCATATCATATATTTTGATCATGACCGCCTCACAGCTTCCGCGCCAGGGCCGCCTGCATCGCGGCGATCTCCTGATGCTTGAATTGATAGCTCACCCGGCTGCTGATCAGCCACGCGCTGATGTCCACAATGGTCTCCAAAGGCGCCAGGTGGTTTTCCAGCAGGGTCTTGCCCGTCTCTACAATGTCCACAATCACGTCGGACAGGCCCAGGATGGGAGCCAGCTCGATGGAGCCGTTGAGCTTGATGATGTCGATGTCGCGGGACTTGGCCGTGTAGTGCTCTGCCGTGATGTGGGGGAATTTGGTGGCCACCCGGAGGGTTCGGCCGGGCGCGTCGTAGAAGTTTTCTGGCCCGGCCACGCACATACGGCACCGGCCGATGCCCAGATCCAGCAGCTCGTACACGTCGGGCTCGTACTCCAGCAGGATATCCCGGCCGGCCACCCCCACGTCGGCCGCCCCCCGCTCCACATAGATGCTCACGTCGGAGGGCTTCACCCAGAAATACCGCACTCCCTTCTCCCTGTTTTCAAAGGTCAGCCTGCGGTTTTTCTCCAAAATCGCGGGGCAGTCGTACCCGGCGGAGGCAAAGGCCTCGTAGGCCCTCTCCCCTAGCCGCCCCTTGGGCAGCGCCACATTGATCATAGTCCCACCTCCTCCGGTGTCATGCCGCTGCGGTAGCGCAGCTCAGTCCGACAGCGGAGCTGGGCGGAGCCCCCCGCCCGCTCACAGCGGACGGAGCGGCCGGAGGCCCGCAGGGCCTCGGCAAAGGCTGCCAGCCCGGCCAGCTCCGCGTCGGGCCCATAGGTGAGCAGCACGTCGGCGTCAAACCGTCCGCCGTCCGCCCTTTCCTCCAGCAAGCCCATGGACAGGGCAAAGCCGATGGCCCCCACCTGCTTGCCCATCTTACGGGGCAGGTTGTCGTACCGCCCGCCGGAGAGCACCGGGGTGTGGAGGCCGGGCAGAAAGCCCTGGAAGATCACCCCATTGTAGTAATCCATGCTGTTCACCAGGGAGAAATCCAGCCGTACCCGCTCCTCCAGCCCAAACGACTCCAGCAATCCGGCTGTGAGGGAGAGCTGCCGCAGGGCCTCCCAGGCGGCGTTACTCTTGGCCAGCCGCCCCACCCGGCCAATCCCCTCCTTGAGAGGGGCGTACAGCTCCACCAGCTCCCGCAGGCCGTCGGCCTGCTCCCCGGTCAGCTCCCCCCGCTCCGCCAGGACGCACAAGCCTGGGACGTTCTTTCGGGCAATGAGGCCCAGCACCTTCCCCCGCACGGGGGCGGACAGCCCCATCTGGTCCAGCAGGCTGCCCACGAAGCTCACGTCGGACAGAGCCAGCACGTACTTCGGGGAGAGCTGCTCCAGGGAGCGGGCGGCCAAGGCGATGACCTCTGCCTCGGCATAGGGGTCAATCTGCCCCACCGACTCCACCCCCACCTGGAGGATCTCCCGGAAGGCGCCCCCCACCTCCCGGCAGACGTTCTCGTTGTAGTACACCTTTTCGCTGTCTCCTCCGTTGCTCTTCATGATGGACAGGGTGATGTCCGGCTTGAGGGCCTTGAGGGCGCCGTCGGCGTCGGTAAAGGTGATAATGCGGTCTTGCCGCAGAAAATCCCGGTTCTGGGCGTAGAGGTCGTAATCCTCAAACCGGGACATTTTGAATTTTCGGTAGCCGTACTGCTCATAGAGCCGGTTCAGCCGCTCCTGCATGGTCAAAGCATCCCCTTTGTGGATGGAATTTCGTCCCGGCCCTCTGGATCAATGGCCGCCGCCTCCCGCAGGGCCCGGCCCAGGGCCTTGAAGGCCCCCTCCACGATGTGGTGGGAGTTGCGGCCGCACACCCTCCGCAGGTGGAGGGTGAGGCCGGCGTGGACGGCGAAGGCGTTCATGAACTCGTACACCAGCTCGGTGTCGAAGCGCCCGATCTTCTGGGCCGGGATGTCCAGGGCATCGTAATAGCCCCCCCGGCCGGACAGATCCACCGCGCACAGAATCAGCGCCTCGTCCATGGGCAGGTGGAGGGAGGCGTACCGGCGCACCCCCCGCTTTTCCCCCAGGGCCTGGGCCACGGCGTCCCCCAGAGCGATGCCGATATCCTCCACGCTGTGGTGGTCGTCCACCTGAGTGTCTCCCCGGCAGGTGAGCTCCAAATCCAGCCGCCCGTGGCGGGCCAGCAGGGTGAGCATGTGGTCAAGAAAGCCCACGCCGCTCTGAATGGCGCTCACCCCCCGGCCGTCCAGACAAATGGTGAGGGTGATGTCGGTCTCATTGGTCTTGCGCGCAATGCGGGCGGTTCTCATAGCAGTCCCTCCAGCCGTTCCAGCAGGGCGTCCATCTGGGCCCTGGTACCGATGGTGATGCGGATATAGTCCCCGATGCGGGGGGCGTCGAAGCGGCGCACCAGCACCCCGCGCTCCTTGAGCCTCCGGTAGAGGTCCCCGCCGTCCGCTGCCGGATGGCGGGCAAAGAGGAAGTTCGCCCTGGAGTCGGTGCAGGTGAAGCCAAGCGCCTCCAGCCGCCGCTTGGTATCGGCGCGGGTGTCCACGATGGCCGCGCAGTTGGCGTCGTAGTAGTCCTGCTCCGCCAGGGCCGCGGCCCCTGCCCGCAGGGTCAGGCGGTTGACGTTGTAGGGATTGGTGGAGAAGCGGATGGCCTCCAGATCCTGAATCAGGGCCGCATCCCCGATGGCGTAGCCCAGCCGGGCTCCCGCCATGGAGCGGGACTTGGAAAAGGTCTGCACCACCAGCAGGTTGGGATAGCGGGCGGTGAGGGGCACCGCGCTCTCCCCGCCGAAGTCCACATAGGCCTCGTCCACCACCACCACCGCATCCGGGTTGGCCCGGACAATCCCCTCTACCTCGTCCCGACTCAGGGCCAGGCCGGTGGGGGCGTTGGGGTTGGCGAGCACAATGGTTCGATGCAGGTGATTGTAGTCCTCCGGCACCAGGCGGAAGTCCGCCCGCAGGGGCACCTGCCGGACTGGTATGCCGTACAGGCGGGCGAACACGGCGTAAAACCCGTAGCTGATGTCGGGAAAGGCCACCCCCCGGCCGTCGGCGGCATAGGCCAGAAAGGCGAAGCTGAGGGCCTCGTCGGAGCCGTTGGCGACAAACACATTCTCACGCTCCACCCCGTACCGGGCCGCCAGCGCCTCCCTCAGCTCCACCGCTTCCGGGTCGGAGTAGAGGCGCAGGTTCTCCCCCTCCGCCCGGTTCAGCGCCGCCAGTACCCCCGGCGACGGGGGATAGGGAGATTCATTGGTGTTCAGCTTGATGTATGCCTGATTCCGGGGCTGTTCCCCCGGCGTATAGGGGGTGAGCCGCCGGAGCGCCCCGTTTAGAAACTGCGACATTGAATCACCTTCTATCTCGCTAACGAATTAAAGCGTTAGTGTAATGATACACATATTCCCCGCTCCTGTCAACCCCCTTTTGTTGGCTTGGAACGTTCATAGGAGAAAATCGGTGCGTTTTGTGCTATGATCTCATTGACAGGCGGCCTGCGGTGCCGCTGTGAAATCCATCTGATTGATCAAAAAGGAGGAATTGGATGTACTATTCTGCGGTCTGCCCATCCCCGCTGGGGATGCTCACGCTGGGCAGCGATGGGGAGCACCTGATCGGCCTTTGGCTGGAGGGGCAGAAGTATTTCGGCGGAGCCGTGCGGGAGGCGCTGGAGGAGCGGGACGGGCTTCCCGTCTTTGACGCGGCGCGGGACTGGCTGGCCCGGTATTTTGCTGGAGAAAAGCCGATGCCCTCCGAACTGCCCCTGTGCCCCATCGGCGGGGAGTTCCGACAGCGGGTATGGAGGCTGCTGTGCCAAATACCCTACGGAGAAACCACGACCTATGGAGCTCTTGCCCGGGCGCTGGCGGCGCAGATGGGAAGGCCCTCCATGTCCAGCCAGGCAGTGGGCGGCGCGGTGGGCCACAACCCCATCTCCATCATCATTCCCTGCCACCGGGTCGTGGGCTCCGGCGGCAGCCTCACCGGGTATGCCGGCGGCATCGCCGCCAAGCTCCGGCTGCTGGAGCACGAGGGCGTGGAGCTCTCCCGCCTGTCCGTCCCCAAGAGGGGCACGGCGCTTTGAGCCATGGCAGCTTGACTCTCTCGGCAGACGCGGACCGTCCTCAACCGCCTATTTCGTCTCCCGGATTGGGAGGACTGCCGGGATGCAGAAGGACAGGGGCCGGGATAGAGCAAACGTCTCGGTCTTAATTTGCATACCCAAAATCAGAAATTTGGCTGCGTTTTGCCCCGGGTGTGATCAATATAGAGTCCGGCGGAGAGCACTGTCCCAGTGGGGAAGTCAAAATGGTGATTCCACATATCTGCATATTGCACAGCAGGCATGCGCTGATCCCTTCGGGAGACAAGCCCTCAGCCCGGCTGATGGGGCAGCGCAGTACGCGCTCTGGACAACATCATCCAAGCCGAAACCGCCACACGCTTCTTTCGCCTGCCCAATGCGATGCCTATCATCTGCGCCGAGGCCATGACGATGATTCGCCGGGCAGCCGAAAACGGCATTGACGTATACAGGGGTATGCGTCAATGCCGTTTTCCAATTTTCCCGATTAGGGAAACAGCGCCTCCGTTAAACTGCGCGCCCCCTCCCGGTCCCAGGTATAGCGGAACAGAGCATCCTCTCCCACTCCGAAGTACTGAAAACCGTAATCAACCCTGCCCCGGTCGCTGGTGGGATCAAAATAGAGCCACTGGCCGTCCACCTGGGCCAGAACCCACATGTGGTTCTCTCCACCCATCTTCCCACTGACGGTAATACAGGGAATCTCCGCCTGTTGTAAAAGCATCTGGAACGCCTGGGCATAGCCGCCGCAGATGGCTAGATGGTCATGGAGCGCCCCGTATGCGGTGGTAGCGCTGTAGGGCATCTCACCGGGCTGGCTGTAGTAGCGGAAGTCGTAACGTACCTGTTCCGTCAAGTAAGCATACAGCGCCTCAGCCTGTGCAGCCTTCCCCATCTCCGCCGTGACGATTTCCTCATAAACCTGCCTTGCCAGGCACTCTGACTGAGCCAGCCGGTTCAGGGCCTCCTCTCGGCTCAGGCCACCCTGGGGCGTGACCGTGATAGCGGTGCCGTCACGGCTGAGCTGGCACAACAGCCAACCGCCGCCCACCTGCTGAAGCGCCCGGTTCATGGCATCCACTGTCAGAGTGGGCTCGGTAATCCGGATGGGAATACTCTCCTGTGACAGTCCACCCCGCGCCACCTCCACCAGACGATCCAGGCCATCCACCTCTATTCCCTGAAATCCAGCGGGATACGCGCCGGTACGGTAGGGCATATAGGACACTTTACAGCGGAGCAGTCCGTCCTCCCCTACCTCTGAAGTGAGATCATAGGCATACTTGTACTCCGGATGGTCGGATAAGATGCTGTAGTACAGGTTTTTAACAGCCATGGGCAGCTCCGCCGAACCGACCGGTGCCGCACATGCTAAGGCGGGCGGCTGCTCCACCGCTACAATCGCTTCCATCAGCTTCTGTTCCAATTCCTCCAGAGTAGCGGCCACCGGCGGCGTGGGGCTGGAGCTGCTGGTGTCAGCTCGCTTCGGCCACTCCAACCCCAGGTTTTCCCGGACAGCGGACCGCAGCGCCGTCATATCTGGATCCCTCCAGAAAAAGCGCAGCTTCTCCTCTGCCACAGTGTTTTTTCCAGGCTCCCCACCCAACACAAAGACGGCAAAGGTGTCGGCGATATCCTCATGGAAGTAGTTGGCCCCGTAACGGCTCACATAGTGAGTAGGCGATCTGTCGTAATCACCCGCGCCGCTGACTCCAAGCTCCCTCCAAAACGCATCGTAAAACGCTCTGCGGAAGGCCCCCCTCCACAAATCCCGCCGGGTCATGAGTGTCCCTGCCCACGGTCAGGTCTACCTGTGTCTCGTCCTCCAGCAGGACGTGGCCATACTCGTGCAAAATCGTGTAGGTCAGTTTGCTCCAGTCCCGCTTCTCCCCGTTTTCATCATACACATCGAAGTAGTCAATGCTGATGGAAAAGCGGGTGTTGTCCGTAACGCCCTCCTCCCGAATGGGAGAGGTATAGGCCAGGACATTACTGGTACCATCCGTAAACAGGTTGAACTCGGCCAGCTTCTGTCTGGCCTCCAGCGGGAGGATCGAACACAGATAGTTCCATACCGCCGCATCCTCCGGATCGCTGATGACGGCTTGACCGCCGCTCACCGGATAGGAGGCCAGCACATTGGTAATGCCCACGGAGTAATTTCCCACCGTGACGAGACACCCCTCCTCGTCACGGGACAGCGTGATATATTTGCTGTAAATGGGGTCGGACCAGTCGGTCTGTCCCCCCTCCTCTGATACGGGGGAGCCATACATCGCCTCAATGAGTTCCCGTACCTGTTCCCCTGTATAGCCGGTTTCCTCCGGCCGCAGCTCAATGCGCTCTAGAAAACCGTTGCGGTACTGGTAATAGGTACTCATAGGAGCTTTGCTGTCAAACCAGCGCATGGAGTAGTGGTAGGTCTCATAGGTGTCGGTCCACCCCTCCCCGGATATCTCACTGGCGCCTACGGGCTCTCCCGCCGCTCCGATGTACGCCTCAGTATCCGCTCTGGAACTGCCGAAATAGATCATATTCTGTCTGGTCTGGCGGTAGGCGCTTCTCTCTCCCTGCTCCCGGGCCAGAGCCCGGTAGGAGGGGGTATCGGTCGAGCAGATCTCCTCCGCCGCGGCTGCTGCGCTGTCAGCGGCAGCCGCAATGGCATACAGATCCAACTGTTCCGCCGTATCCGCCGCCGAGTGGTACAGGTAGCCCCGCCCCCTCTGCATCAGCAGGACAGCAGGTATTCCAGAGAGCTGAAACGAGGTATGGTCGCTGGCGGTCTCCACTCCGCTCTCCAACCCCGGATTCTTTTTCTGAAGCAGGTCGCTGACCCAGTTCGCCTCCCCGTCTACAGTACACACCAAAGTCCCTGTGGAACCGAGTCCGCCCAGCATATCGAACTGGATCGCACCGACTATCCGAGTCCGCTCCTCCTCTGTCAGAGAGGCGGTGTAGGTCCGGGATCCATTCTTACCGTTCTCTTCATCGGTGAAGCTGAGGAAGCGCACCTCCGTATCAGTCGGTACATTCCTCAGCGCCTCCGCCGTATAGAGCAGGGCAGCCACACCCGAGGCATTATCATTTGCCCCATAGGCAGTGGGCACACTGTCGTGATGGGCGGACAGCACCAAGATATCCGCATCGGGAACAGAGGCCGCCTTTACCGCGGCGACATTGTGCCCGGTGCGGCCCTGGCCGTCGGTATAGGGCTGGAGAGTGACGCTGTACCCCATTTCCTCAAAGCGGTCCCTCAGATACCGGACTGCATCGGCCTCCCCCTGGGAGCCCACCGGCCGGTGGTGTGCGGCAAGGATCTCCAGATCGTCCCGGAGCTGCCCGACATCGGGCAGCCCGGCGGCCCGCTCCAGCATGACCAACGCCTCCGCTGTGGTGATGGTATCCTCTGGGGCCAGTTTATCCCCGCTCCGGCCTGCCATTACCCCGGCCTGCTGGCACCAGAGCACAGCATCCCTCGCCCATTCCGACACAGTGCCGGCGTCCCCAAAACGCTCGAGTCCTTGGACCGGTACCTCGGGTGTTCCCGCCTGTCTCCAGAGGATAGCGGCAAATTCCTGCCGGGTGACAGGGCGGCCTGGCTCATAGGTTCCATCTCCCACGCCAGTGAGATAGCCCTGCCCTGCTGCCCAGCCCACGGCTACGGCATCCTTTTCAGACACATCAGAGAAAGGGCACTCCTCATGCGCAGCGGGCTGCCCTGCCGACTCATAGAGCAGCCGGGCCACCGCTCCGCGGGTCAAACGCTGTCCCGGCGAGGCCAGAAATGCCCGGCTGACCGACTTTTCCCGTCCCCAGGCCAGCGCCTCGGCTGCCCAGGCCGGCCAAGGGGTGCCGGAAGCTCCGGCGGCCGGGAGCAGCAGAATACCGCAGAGCAGCAGCGCACCTATCCGCTTCATTAAGCTCACCTCATCCAAACGTATACCGCCGCAGTGGCTGTTAAACATTGGACGGATGAACGGTCTGAAAAGTTTTTCTGAGCGCATAAAACACGGCCTCCGCCTGAACCGGAGGCCGTGTTTTATGCGCTTGGTCTTCTTCTCTCTGCTTACGCACGGGCGAGGTTTTTGAAGTAGTGGTGGGCCCAGCACTCGGTAATAATTTTCCGGGCCGCGAACAGCGCCGCCAGAGAGGGGTCCAGTCTGGGGGCCACCTCCACCACGTCCATGCCGATGATGTTGAGGCCGTCAAAAAGGCCCTTCAGCAGGTCCAGGAGCTGCCGGGCGGTGAGGCCGCCGAATTGGGGCGTGCCGGTACCGGCGGCATAGGCGGGGTCCAGGCAGTCAATATCCAGAGTGATATAGACTTTGGAGAACCGCTTCATGTGGGACACCATCCGCTCCAGTGCCGCCGGCACCCCCAGGTGGTCCACATCAGCGGCGGAGAGGACGTTGATCTTGTTGTTCTGGTAGAACTCCAGCTCGTCGGACTCGATGGAGCGGATGCCGAGGAAGTAGAGGTGGTCACTGTCCCCCACGTGGGACAGCTCGGTGGCCCGCCGCTCGGTGGAGCCGTGGGACAGAATGTCCCCGTGCATCTCGTGGCAGAGATCGAAGTGGGCGTCGATGTGGATGATACCGAAGTCCTCCTCCACCGCCCGGTTGACGCCCCGGTGGACGGGGATCGTCACCGAGTGGTCGCCGCCGATCATGGTAAAGAACTTTCCCGCCTTCACGGCCTGATAGGCCAGCTCCTCCGCCTCGGCGAACATCTCGTCCCGGTCCTTCCCCACGCAGTCACCCAGATCCTTGACCTTCACAGGGGAGATATCCCGGAAATCCTCGGTGGTGGGCGAGATGGTGTGGGTGATTTTCCGCAGCTCCTGGGGCGCCTCACAAGTGCCGGAGCGGAAGCTGACCCCGCCGTCGTAGGGGATACCGAACACAGCTATGTCGGCCTCCTCCAGGGGGAGCTCCGGGTGGTTCAGGCCAGCCCAGATAGTCTTGTCCTCCGTGATAGAATTTTTCAATAGCATGATGATGAAACTCCTTTCTCGTCCTGTTCCCGGATGCCCCGCTGGAAGTCGGCCCGGACAGCCTCCAGCAGCTCAGGCCGGGTGAGCAGGTCGTAGCCCACACCCGCCAGGGCACAGACTCCCAGCCGGGTGGCCTCCCGGCCCTCCTCGGTCACGGTTCGGGCGGCGAACTCCTCCGTATGCAGATCGACACCCCCACATCCGTGAATGCCGAGCATCCCGTGGAGGGTGGGTATCCGGAAGCTCACGTTGCCCGCGTCGGTAGATAGGCGGTTGGCCTCCTCCACCACGACCGGCTCACCCAGCGCGGCCATGTTCGTTTCATAGGCATCCAGCAGCGGCTCGTTGAGCAGCAGCGGCTGGGTGGGACACAGGTACTGGGTGATCTTCAGCTCCGCCCCCATGCTGTCCGCCGCCCCCTGGACACAGCGGTTGATGCGCTCCACCGCCCGACGGGTCTTCCACTCCTGGTCACAGCGGATGTAGTAGCGCAGGCTGGCATAGTCGGGGATGATGTTGGGCAGGGTGCCGCCGCTGTTGAGGATACCGTAGATGTTGGCGTCCAGATACTGCTTGACCTGGTTGACGCTGAGGTAGGCGGCAACGGCGGCGTCCAGGGCGTTGATGCAGTCGCTGCCCGGCCCGGCCTCGTTGGCATGGCACTTCTTTCCGAAAAACTCGTACTGCACCGGATAGATGCCGATGCTCCCCATCCGGCCGCAGGTCTTTTGATAGGGGTGTAGCATGAGGGCCACATCCAGCTCGTCAAAGGCCCCTTCGTCGGTGAGCTGTACTTTGGTACAGGTGACCTCCTCGTCGGGCGTACCGTAGACAATCAGGGTGCCGCCGACGGCGTCCACCGTCTGCCGCAGGACAGCCGCAGCTCCCGCCGAGACGACGCCAATGAGGTCGTGGCCGCAGCCGTGGCCCACCTCGGGCAGCGCATCGTACTCGCACAGGAAGCCCAGCACCGGCCTGCCGGAGCCGTAGACTGCCCGGAAGGCGGTGGGCAGGCCGTGGAAGTTCTCCTCCACCTTGAAGCCCTGCTCCGCCAGCCACTCCCGCAGCATGCGGGAGGAGTTGACCTCCTCCAGCCCCAGCTCAGGGTGGTCGTACATCGCACGGGACATGGCCCAGAGCGCGGGGAGGAAGCTCTCCGCCGCTGTTTGTATTGTCTCTTTCATCGAAATACCTTCTTTCTGCTCACATTGGCCCGAGGCGGATGGCGTTGGCGATCAGCACCAACACCGCGCCCGCCGCGAACTGGAGGCCCAGCAGGGGAATAAACCACTTGGCCCACTTGCCGTAGGGAACCTTTGCCATGGTCAGGGCCACCATGAAGGTGCCCGAGGTGGGCACCAGGATGTTGGACAGGCCATTGCCGATCTGGAAGATGATGCAGGTGGTCTGTCGGGTAATGTCGGCCATGTCGCCCATGGGGAGCAGGATGGGCAGAGAGGTGGCCGCCTGCCCGCTGGCCGAGGGAATCAGGAGGTTAAGGAAGTTTTGGAATACGTACATACCCAGCACTGTCAGAGAGGAGGGCAGCGAGGTCAATAGGCCGGAGGCGCCGTACAGGATGGTGTGGAGAATGTTGCCGCCCTCCAGCACGATGAGGATGCCGCGGGCAAAGCCAACCGCCAGCGCGCCGGCCGCGAAGTCGGCCACGCCGCGGCTGAACAGGCGGCCAAAGCCGTCGAAGCCCACCCGGGCCACAAAGCCCACGACGATGCCCATGCCCAGGAACAGGGCAGAAAGCTCGTTGATATACCAGCCCCACTTGAGCACGCCCACGATCAGCAGGGCGAAGGTGGCGCCCATGACCAGCAGGACCAGCTTCCGGGTGCCCGTCAGCTCCGGAAGATCGTTCAGATCCACCTTCTCCTCCCGCTGGCGGTCGAACTCGTACATCAGGCTGCGGGTTGGGTCCCGCTTGATGCGCTGGGCATACAAATAGATATACACCGCCGCGATGGTCAGCATGACCACCAGGATGATGAGGCGGTACCACATGGCCGAGTACATGGGCAGACCCGCGATGCTCTGGGAAACCCCCACGTTGGCGGCCTGGACAAAGGAGCCTGCGTAGCCGCTGGAGCTGCCCACGATGGCCACCGCCAGGCCGGTGATGGAGTCGTAGCCCATAGCGATGCAGATGGGTACCAGGAAGGGGATGAAGACCAGGCACTCCTCAAACATGCCAAAGGAGCCGGCGCCGAAGCCCACCACAAAGATCATGATGGGGATCAGCAGCTCCTGCCGTTTGGAGGTTTTCTTGATGATGCGTCCGATGCCCGCCTCAATGGCCTTGGTCTCCGCCACAACTCCGAAGGCGCCGCCAATGATGAAGATAAAGGCGGAAATATAAGCGGTTTCGATCAGGCCCTCCTGTACGGCCATCAAAGCCTTCATCGGGGTCACCGGGGCCTGCTCGATGCGGTGGTAGCTGCCGTCCACCAGCATCTCCACGCCGTTCTCATCCACGTAGGTTTCGTACTGGCCCGCAGGAATCACATAGGTCAGAATGGTACATACCGCGATGATGAGCAGGAGCAGCGTGAACATGTGGGGGATACGGATACCTTTTTTCTTTGGTGCCATCTTTAACCCTCTCCTAACTTCAGATATGTGGTCCACGCATAACCACTGCCCCTAGAATAAGCAAGCCGGATGCCAGCTTGTCAAAAGAGGCAAACATAGTTAGAACTGCCTGCGCTGCCAGGGGTTGCGCAGAACGCGGCCGCCTCGCGGGACAGGCCCGGCAAAAAGAAAGCAAGAATTTTTGCGCAAAATGCAAAAAATTCTTGCTTTCTACAGTCCTATCCGTTGAGATGGTACTTCATCATCTTGTATTGAAGTGCCTGCCGGGTCAGCCTCAGCTTCTCCGCGGCCTCCGTAACCGTCCGGCTCTGCTCCAGCGCACGGACAATCAACCCCTTCTCGTAGCGGCGGACCGCCTCCTGAAGCCCCATATGTTCCGGCATAGGCCACGGCTCCTGCCTCTCCCCCGCCTCCTCCTCGTGGTAAAAGATATAGCGGGGAATATCATTGAGCTGTACCGTGGCCCCGGTACAGAGGTTGAACGCCGACTCCACCGCATTGCGCAGCTCCCGTACATTGCCCGGCCAGTCATAGGCCAGCAGGGCATTGCGCACCAGCTCGCTCACGCCGGAGATCGCCCGCTCCATGTTCCGGTTGTACTGCTCCACATAGAAATCGGTGAGCAGCGGAATGTCCTCCGGCCGCTTCCGCAGGGGTGGCAGCGCCAACTGCACCACACCCAGCCGGTAGAACAGGTCACGCCGCAGCAGCCCCTCCCGTACTGCGGTGATAGGATCCACATTCATGGCGGAGACAATACGCACATCGCTGTGCACATCCTGTTCCCCGCCCACAGGGCGGAACCGCTTCTCCTCAATCGCCTTGAGAATCTTGGCCTGGAGGGACAGATCCATGGAGTTCACTTCGTCCAGGAACAGAGTGCCTCCATCAGCCTGTTTCAGCAGTCCCTTCCGGTTTTCCGCCCCGGTATAGCTCCCACGCGTAGTGCCGAACAGGGTGCTCTCCAGCAAGGTGGTTGGGATGGCCGCGCAGTTTTGCGCCACAAACGGTCCCCTGGCCCTGGAGCTGTGGCTATGGAGTGACTGGGCAAAGAGTTCCTTCCCCGTGCCGGTCTCTCCCCAAATGAGCACGGGAGAGGTGTTGGCCGCCACCCGCTGAACGGTATCCTTGAGCGTCAGCATCTCCGGGTTTTGGGTAATGATGTCGTCCAGCCGGAACAGCCCCTTGTGCGGATTGGCCAGCCAGTGGTTTTTCCCATCCAACTGAGCGTCCTTGTGGTAGAAAACCGAGGTCTCCATCGTCCCAATCAGCTCGCCGCTGTACTCCAGCGGAAAGGTGGAGCTGACCAAGATGGTCCGCCGGCCGTAAAAGTCCGTCAATTCCTGCTTTTCATTGAGCACCGGCGCCCCCGTCCGCATGACCCGGAAGTGGCTGGAGGTCTCCTCGGTCAGTTGCGGATAGGCTTCGAGGATGTTCTTCCCGATAAAGCCCTCGTCGGCCAGCCCGTTTTCCTGCTCGGAGAACATGGCGGAGTATTCGATGGTCCCATGCCGGTCTGCGATCAGAATCGCATCCACACCGTCGTGCAGTCTGGACATGTAGTTGAGCCATTTCCCTATCACAGGCATCACCTCGCCGGAAATCACGCGCCAGCCTGCCCTCCTCGGGAGCGCTCCGCCGGCACGCCTGTTTTTTCTATTTTACAACTATACCATAAAATGTTCCGGCACACAATTCCCGCGGCAGCGGCCCCCCTTCTCCCGAACCCGCCTCCGCCGCTTCATATCGTCCCGCGTAGTTGGGTAAAATAAAAAATATTTGATTCAATGGGGGGCAGAACCATATGGAACTGCGAAGCATTACCGTGGAAACGCTGGCTGCATTCGCCCAGGCGCTCCGGGCAGAGGAGCGCTGCACAGAGACCATCAAACAGTACACGCGGTCGGTGCGTCAGTTTGCCGCCTGGCTGGCGCCGGAGACCGTGGCCGCCGGTTCGGCGGGCGGCTGGAAGGCCGAGCTGCTGCGCCGGGGCCTCTCCCCTGCCACAGTTAACAGCAAGCTGGCCGGGCTGAACCGTTTTTTTCGTTTCCTGGGCTGGATGGACTGCACGGTCAAACCACTGCGGCTCCAGCGGCGGCTTTTTCGCTCCCCCGACCGGGAGCTGAGCCGGGCCGAGTACGGCCGCCTGCTCTCCGCCGCCCGGGGACTGGGCCGTGAGCGTCTGGGCCTGCTCATGGAGGCCATCTGCGCCACCGGAATCCGGGTGAGTGAGGTGAAATACCTGACCATGGAGGCCGCCCGCCGCGGCCGGGCGGAGGTGTCGCTGAAGGGGAAAATCCGCACAATCCTGATCCCCGGTAAGCTGTGCCGCAAGCTGCTGCAATACGGGCGGGCACAAAAAATCGCCTCCGGCGAGATCTTTCTCACCAGAAGCGGCAGAGGCATATCCAGAAAGCAGGTGTGGGCGGAGATGAAAGCGGTGTGCCGGAAGGCCGGAGTGGCAGACAGCAAGGTGTTTCCCCATAACCTGCGCCACCTGTTTGCCAGAGCCTTCTACCAGGCCAGCCGGGATGTGGTCAAGCTGGCCGATGTACTGGGCCACTCCTCCATCGAGACCACCCGGATCTACCTGCTCTCCACCGGCGCGGAGCACGCCCGCCAGCTTGCCCGTCTGGGGCTGATATCATAGCGGCAAAATAAATCTTTTGTCCTATATACGGCTTGAAAAGCAAATGTTCAGTACATAGAACGGTATTCATTTTACCACATCTTTTGCTCTCTTTCAAGAAGTGCAGCCTGTTTTGGACATGGAAAAGCAGACCGGGGCAAGCAATTATGCTTCACCGGCCCATCTTCTGCGCCCATTTTTAGCCCCGTGCCTCGGCACGGGGCTTTTTTATCGCCCTTTATGCCGCATCCTGCCGGAACACACAGGTGAACCTAGGACAAAAGATTTATTTTGCCATACAAAGCGAGGTGATTGCAGCAGGTCTTTTTGAACAATAGAGTCCCAGCATATTTGAAAAAAGGAGGATAAGTATGCGAAGAATTTTGAAGCGATTCACGGGTTTGTTCTGTGTGCTGGCCCTGTGCCTGTCCCTGCTGCCGGTTTCCGCGCTGGCGACAGAGCTACCCGTGGACCAGACGGCGGAGGAAACGGAGACCACCACCCAGCCCCCGGAGGACGCGGACACGCCGGAACCGGAGGAGGAGGTCTCCACCTCCGCCGAGGGTACTGTGGCACAGATCGGGGCTACGTCCTATGCCACACTGGACGAGGCGGTGAACGCAGCGGAGGACGGTGCAACCATCGAACTTCTGGCCGATGCCACCAGTGAGGGTATGTTCTTGAGCAAGAAATTAGTAATCCAGGCCGCAAATGGGCTCAATAAAAAGCCTACTATTACATTTATAAAGAACGGTATTGCGATGGGGTATGGTGCCGCAGGTGCTCCCTTGACTTTTAAAGATGTCAATATTGTGATGACTGGTATCGGTTCTACCCCGGCTACTGGCGAGTGGAACTGGATGACCATCTGTGCTGGTAACGGCGCAAAAATTACTCTGGATAATGTCAAGATGACCATGGACGGTACCGGGGTGTCCAAAGACAATACCCAAGCTATTTACTTTTGCGGCGGCAATGAGTTAAATATTTTGAATGGTTCTAACCTAACCATTCAAAATTATCCCCATAACGCTTTGTCTTGGAACGAAGGAAATGAATATATTACCAATATAGTTGACTCTACCTTTGTTTCCGACGGAAACCGTTCCGGGTTTACTGGTACCTTTGATGTCAACATAACAAATTCCAAGGTCAAAGTTATCAACAGCCGTGGAAACGGCTCTAACGGATCTCATTTTATAATTAAAAATTCTGACGTTGATTTCAACAACAACGGTTCCCATGGCCTTTCTGCCGGTGAACTGAGTATCGATAACTCCACCGTTAACACAAAAAATAACAACGGTATGGGGATTACCGTAAACAACGCCTTTACCGTCGAGAACGGTTCCATTGTTACTGTGACCGGAAACGCCGGGAATTCCAGCTATGGTTATGCCGCTGTACGGCTCTACAACAACTATCCATTCACAGTGGACAGTACCAGCGAGCTTTATATTGAGGATAACAACAACACCGGACTGTATGTGCGGCAAGGCAATCTGACGGTAGAGGACGGGGCTGTCCTCAAGATCACCGGCAACAAGGTTTCGCACAGCCTGCTGGATGGCTACGGCGGCGGAATTTATGTCGGCTATGGCGATAACTATGACCCGGCTGTAATTCTGCCCGCCGATGCCATAATCTGCAACAATCATGCACTTGTTGCAGGCGATGATATCTATGTTTCCGAAGGTGTCAGCGGGCCCTCTCTCTCCTTCGGAAAAGTGGGCTCCGGCTGGACCCTTGACGGAGGGGAGGGAGACTGCATCGACGCCATAGACGGCTGGTACGACGACAGCGAGGGCGCCCGCTGGGAGGCGCATGAGGAGCCCTATCACGCGGTGGAGTTCACGGATTTTGAGCCGCTGACCGGGTTTGCCTCTGCAACCGGACTTACGGCGCTGAAAGCAGCCCATGGCCTGAGCCCTCTGGAGCCCGGCGAAGAAACCGGATGGGACACCTCCAAATCCAAGACCGCAACCAATCTGGACAGCAATTTTGAGTCCGACGTGACCCTGTCCCTGCCCGCGGCAGAGGAACAGCTCGTTACAGATGTGGTCTTTGTATTGGACAAATCTACGAGTGCAACGGTTGAGGCCAAGTCTCTGGAGATGCTTCGTTCCCTAAAGGATCAGCTTGAGAACACTGGCGCGAAGATCAATGTCGGTGTAGTTATTTTTAATGCGGTTGCCAATGTCGCCAATAATGGTGAATTCTTTGATCTGGCTACCGAATATGCGGACATTGAAGCCGCGATCCAGCAGACACTAAAGAGTGGAACCAATATGCACGCCGGACTGCTGGCTGGCAAGGCAATGCTGGATGCAGATACAAGTGTTGATAGCTCTCGGAAATATTTAATCCTTGTCAGTGATGGTTTAACGTATTATTATTGCAAAGGCGGAAACTACGATCAGGCATACACAATTTCTTCCAGAAACGGCGGTGATACCGGAACGGGCGGAAGGAACGAACAGCCAAATGACGGATTGTCCGCGTGGGAATGTAAGTATTCCTCTGATTATGTCCCGGAAAATTGGGCCAGCTACTTTGATGCAGTAAAAGGCGTATTGGATAGTGAATACACCAAATATGAATATTCTTTGAACGATCCGAATCGTCCAAAAACAAGTGATTTGGATTCTGAAGGCTCCATCCCTTATGTAAATAGGAACGGCTATCCAATCAACGTTGATCTGTCTCTCTACAATAGTAATGCGCTCTATCAGGAAATGAGCAAAGAGTACCATTGTTATGCACTGAAAGCTGAGAGCGGTGTCGACAGTTATGGCTTTGGCATCAGTTTCATGGACTACCTGGCCGGCGGCGAAACCGTTGATTTTGCCGACATCCAGAACGACATCTACTACCTACTTGATAAAGGCAGCTATGTGGTGGATGAAATTGGCTCCGGCACCGACAACAAAAGCAACGGGTACGACTTTGATTTTGTCAACGACATAGACCGGCTGGCCCTGACCGTGGGCGGAGAGGTTCTCGACAAGACCGAATTGATTGATCCCTCGTTCAGCGATCCCTATATCACCAGCGCCTATGGGTTTGGAGCTGGGGAAAGCGGCGCCTATGATTTTGAGCTCTACTACTACGCCAAGGGGCGGGACGGCGTCTCCAACGAGTGCTTTGTCTGGAAAATCAATGTTCCCATCTCCAACTTCGCCCCTGTTCAGTTGACCTACACCGTGAAGCTGACGAATCCCCAGACCGCCGAGGGGACTTACGGCCAGTACGATGCGGACGGCAGCGAGAACTACAGCGGCCTTTACACCAACAACAGCGCGACCCTGTACCCGGTGGACAGCAACAGCCGGCCCGGCCAGCCGGAGAACTTCCGCAGGCCAACCGTGTCCTACACCATTCAGACCAGCCGCCCCGACCCCGGCCGCCCCTCCCACCGCCCGGACCGCGACGACGAGCCTGAGTCTCTGAATACCGAGGACCACGTGGCCTATATCATCGGCTATACGGACGGCACTGTGCGGCCGGAGGGCGATATCGCCCGCAGCGAGGTGGCCACTATCTTTTTCCGTCTGCTCACCGACGAGGCCAGGGAGGCCTATTGGAGTCAGAGCAATCCATACTCCGACGTGGCTTCCGGCGACTGGTACAACAACGCCATATCCACCTTGACCAGCATGGGTATTCTGGACGGCTATCCGGACGGCACCTTCCGCCCTACCGAACCCATCACACGGTCTGAGTTTACCAAAATTGCAGTGAGCTTTTTCGAGTTTACCGAAGGGGACTTGACATACGACGGCCGATTCTCCGATGTGGAGGGAACCGAGTGGTATGTGACCTTCCTGGCCGCAGCGGTGGAGTACGGACTAATTGAGGGCATGCCCGACGGCACCTTCCACCCGCTGGACAATATCACCCGGGCCGAGGCGTGCACCATCGTCAACCGCACCCTGGGCCGGGCCCCTCATGAAGCACACCTGCTGCCCCGCGGAGAGATGCTCACCTGGCCGGACAACAATACCTCCGCCTGGTACTACGCAGCCATGCAGGAGGCCACCAACTCCCATGACTATATCTGGACAGAAGGGGAAGACACGGAGGAGTGGACCGGCAGGCTGACGGAGCGCGATTGGGCCGCTCTTGAGCGAGTCTGGTCCGACGCCCATGATGCGCCCGGCGGCGAGGTGATGGACTGAGGCCGCCGGAAAAACGGCGGCAATCCGGAACATCTGCTTCCTAGTGAAACCAAAATGGGCCGGAGAGGACATTCGTCCTCTCCGGCCCATTCCGGTCTTTGGCGGCACGGGTTCGGCACACCCCCTCTGTCACCGCTCCATATTCATTTTTCCCACTGATCCCGCTCCAGCTTCTCTTTCCTGTGGAATTTCGGCAGGGAGGGAAACGCCTGAATCGGACCTCGCCCGGAGGAAAGCGGCGCATTGCCGCGGCGGCTGACATGGTAGACCGCCGTGGCCCCCACAGACAGGCCCGCAACCGACAGGCCGCCGATGATTCCCAGAAGTGGATTGGCGGCCAGCAGACTTCCGAACATGAAGTTGAGAACCACCCCCACCAGCGAGATGATGCTCAGCAGCCGGGCATTCCGGTTGATATTGTTATTGATGATGGAGGTATAGGTATCAAAGTCCTTGAGAACCGTGCTCTTGATGAGCTCATACCGCTCCTCCAGGAAGCGGAACTCCATCAGCACCTCGCCCTGCAACACATAGCTGTTCTGCATCTGCATCGGATAGTAGCCCTTGTCGATCCGCGACAGGATCTCCTTTACCGCCAGCACCATATTCCCGCACTCGGTGTAGCGCCTGCGGAAATCCAGCAGACGATAGGTGCCGCTGTTGTCGATGCAGTTATCCAGGGCGTCCTCCAACTGTTTCATCTCGCCTGTGCAGCCCTCAATGCGCAGGGAGAGATCCTGTATTTTGAACTGGAGCGCATACATCAGCAGTTGTCCAATATACTTGACCGGCTTCTCCTCCAGGAAGGCACGAAACGCCCCCTGTGTGGACTCCTCGACAACTGCGTTGCTCCCCACCTGCCTCACCCGCAGGGCGCCGGGTAGCATTTCATCGCCGTAGAGCAGCTCCAGCACGACCTGGTCCTCTCTTCCGGTCATACGGTCCTGGGTGACCAGCTCCTCCATCGGGGCAAAAAAGATACAGTAAGAGCTGCCCTCAATCCCCTGTTCCTCCCGGAACTGTCCCCGGTTCATCGCGGAAAAAAAGGTCAGCGCTTCCATGGACAGCCCTCCTTCTGCAAATTGTATCGCCTAACGTATCATAACAGCAAAGCTCCCACCGCAGTCTCTCCCGCGGCAGGAGCACTTCTGTTTTTTCCTAAACTGTTTGCGGGTGTCCGCCGCCCTCTTCGGGCAGCCTCCCATATTTGTTCGAGAGAACCACCCGGGGACGCTCCGCCGCCTGTTCCGAATCCCAGGGCAGGATGTCTCCCGGCTCCCGGAGATAGTTGAGGATCTGCCAGATCCCCTCCCCGGTATAGGAGCTGACCCGAAAAATCGGATGGCATCCCGCCAGCTCCAGCCAGCTCTGCGCCCGGTCCGGATCACCGTCCGGATGGTCAATCTGGGTCACAATGCCGATCACCGGGCGGTTGCAGCAGGCCGTCACACAGGGTGGGTAGAGCGAGTACGGCTCGGTGGAGCTCAGCAGCAGCCCCACCACGTCGGCCTCATAGGTATAGAGCGCCAGCGCCTTCGCCAGGCTGGCGTTTTCTGCATACTCCCCCGGCGTGTCAATCACCACATCATAATGGTTTATGTACTGTGTCTTGTGATAGTGGATCACATCGCCCTTCAGCGCCTGCGTGAGGGTGGTCTTTCCGCATTCGCTCCGGCCCATTAAAATAATTTTCTTCATGTCCTCGTAATTTCACAGATGGTAAACCCCAGGTGATTCTTCAGATAGGTCAGGATACTGGACACCGCGGCCTGTACGTTTGAAATGCGTCCGGTAAAAATGAGGGTTCCGCTGAAGCGGTCAATAAACCCCATCTCCACCTTGGAGGTCTTGGTCGCAATATCGCCCGCGATTACGGAAATTTCAGAGGGCGTCATGCTCAAAATTCCGATGGCGGCCTGCTGGTAGTCCACATTGGGATTGAGGCCCAGCTTCTGATAAATAATCTCATCCGGGCTTGCAATAATATGGGCCAGAGTGACCTGCTTGCCGGGCACCATCTCCTGAACAAGCCGCATCTTCCCCTCCTGCACGGTTCCAAAGTCCATTAAGTCCATCCTATTTCACC
Organism: Clostridium sp. ATCC BAA-442; assembly: GCF_964239415.1. Taxonomy (NCBI): domain Bacteria; kingdom Bacillati; phylum Bacillota; class Clostridia; order Eubacteriales; family Clostridiaceae; genus Clostridium; species Clostridium sp. ATCC BAA-442. Next base: position 28,815 of record NZ_CAXSQB010000005.1, read on the forward strand.
TCGTTTGCTCCGCTCAGGCCCAGCGCCGCCTTGATTCTGGGCATATTATAGCCTACAATCTCCTCCGCGCCGATCACCGTGACCGGCAGGCCCGTGTAGCCGCGGCTCTCCATAAAGGCCTGCCCGGCCTTATCCTCCGCGAGGTTGATCTCCTCATAGGAGATCCCGCCCTGTCTCAAAAACTCCTTTACGCTGCGGCAGTAGCTGCAACCGGGCATCGTATAGATGCGCACGGGCGCCGTACCCGCCAGCACTGGAGCCTCGCGTTCCGGCATGTCCGGGCGGAGGTTTTCCTCCCCGGCCTTCCAGCCGGCCGCGCACAAGCCGCCGGTTTTCAGCGCGGCCAATACCCGGAGCACCTCCTCCGGATTGCGGCCGATGTTGTTGTCGTGGATTACGCTGTAGCGCACTTTTTGCTCCGGGTCAATCAGGAACAGCCCACGCAGGGCCACCCCCTCCTCCTCCAGCAGCACTCCGTAATCGGCGCAGACCCGCAGAGTCTGATCCGCCGCCATGGGGTAACCCAGCCCGCCCAGGCCGTTGCGCTGCCAGGCCTGATGGGTGTAGACGCTGTCCGTGCTCACGCTGAGCAGCTCCGCTCCGGCCGCACGGAAGGCCTCCCGGTGCTCTGAGAAGGCTGTGAGCTCTGTGGGACAGACAAAGGTGAAATCCATGGGGTAGAAGAACAGCACCAGCCATTTCCCGGCATAGTCCGGCAGCGCAACGCGCACAAAATGTTCTCCGTCCGCCGACAGCGCCTCCATGGAAAAATAGGGCGCCTGCTTTCCAATGAGTCGTTCCACAGAGCTCACAATCCTTTCTTACCAATTCTTATTTATCCGGCTTATAGAAGCACTGAGAGCAGTCGTCCTCCTTGTCCTCCTCCCGCTTCTGCCCGTCCTCGGGCTGGTAGAAGCACTGGGGACACTCCTCCTCCGGCCTTTCCTCCACTGCCTCCGGCTGGTAAAAGCACTGGGGGCACTCTTCCGGCTCACCGCTCCTGTCGGGGGCGTGGTACATACCCTGGGGCACGCGCTCCCCCTCCCCAGGCTTTTTGCGGTTGGGTGCTGGATAGTGGCAGTTGGGACAATCCTGTGAAGCCATACTGATGGCCCTCCTTTCCGCGTCTGTTCCTGTTTCCCTTAGTTCGTCAGCTTGTCAATCAATCCCGGATGGGGCGATGCGATCACGCTGCTGCTTGTAATATCCCCGGTCTCCTCCAGTTGATTCATCGCGGCCTTAACCGCAGAGCGAACCGCGGAAACCTCGCCGGTGAGAATAACAAAGCCCTTGCCGCCCAGGCCGCGGGCAATGCGGATCTCCATCAGGCGGACGTTCGCCGCCTTGGCGGCATAGTCCCCCGCCTCAACGGCAGTCAAAGCCGTCATGGTCTCAATCACGCCGATGGAGGCGATGTGTCCCACCTCCGATGTGCCCACGATCGCCTCCGGGACGGAAGCATGCACGTTGTTGATGGTGTGGTGCCCGACCAGATAGATGCCCGCTGTCTGGCGGCCGCTCTCCATGGCGCTCTTCACAGCGCCTACCGCGCCGCAGATGATAATGACATATTTACCCGGACAGGTGGGGGTCGCGGTCAGCAGCTCCACATTGGCGGCCTTCAGCACCGCATCGGCGGTTTCAATGCCGACGGGGATGCTTTTCAATTCCAGTAATCCGATGGACTTTCCCATAACTGGCCTCTTTTCCTATGGATTCCTCTGTTGGCTCAGGCATTGATCACGCTGCTGACAGCGTTGATCACAATCGTCAGGATAAAGATCGTGGTAGCAGGGGGGTCGATGTGGGTGTCGCAGTGGCTGTTCAAGCTCTTGCCCACCAGGTCGCCCAGCAGGGAGCCCAGGATGCCGAAGAGCACGCCCAGCAGAGCGCCCGCAGGGCCCCAGGCGGTGATGCCGGCCACGGCAGCCAGCCCGGAGGGCAGGAAAATGTGGTGAGTCGCGGGCGTGGCGAAGCCGGTCTGGGTGAAGATCAGCGTGATGGCCGCAAAGCCGAAGCACACGATCGGGAAGATGCTGAACGCGGCGGTAAACTCATTCTCGTACAGGAATGCGGCGATGAAGCTCACCACAATGCCGATGCCGCCGCCCAGTACCACGTTATAGACGAAGCCCTTCCCAGTGGCGAACCACTCGCGCTTTCCGGAGCCGGTGTACTTGCCGGTCAGGCCGGTCTTGCCGAAGGCCAGACGGGTGACGACCGCCAGAATGAAGACGGTGATGCCGGGCAGGTCGGTGGTGGCGGGGCCGGCGCTGCCGATGACGGGCAGCAGGCCGATGCAGTAGTGGATCAGGAAGCCCAGCACCCCGAAGATGCCGCCCACCAGGAGCACGTCGGGCTCACCCAGGCCGTTGAGGGAGGACAGGATGTCGGTGCCGGAGGCCAGCTTGCCCTTGCGGCCCGCGTAGCCGGGGGCGGCCACGCCGCCGGCAAAGGCGATGTGGGGGCCGACAAAGGAACCAAAGGCGAGGTAGTTGACTGCAACATCGCCGCCCACGCCGGCAGCCGTCAGGACTCCGCCCACCAGGGCGTAGATACCAGTCATAATAAAGGCGGGAAGGGCGCCCATGTAAGCGCCGATAATGCCGCCGCCAAATGCGGCGATCAGAGCCAAGATATCCATAAATCAGTTCCTCTCCAATCTTTATTGTTGGATGGTAATCTCTCTCTCGGTCACCGCGGTCACCGTGCCCGCGATGCTCGCGTGAAGGTTTGCCCCCAGCTTTCCCTCTGGGGCCGCCGCAATCAGGGCTCCCTTCTCCACTCTGTCCCCTGCGCACACCACAGGCTGGGCGGGTGCGCCCACCCCCTGGCTCAGCGGCAGGGTCACCATTTGATAATCGTGGGAGCTGTCCTCCATCGGGGCGGGGACATCATAGCCGTCCAGCCCCAACTGGTGAATCAGCTTGTGAACCGGGTATCGCTTGTACTGCCGGAACGGCGCGGCCGCCTCCGGCTGGTTGTGCAGCGCATTGCGGACACCCTTCTTTCCCATCTCGCCCTTGAGCATCCCGTTCAGTTTCCAGGGCTGAAGCCCCATCACGCAGGCGTACTCGCACAGGCGGCAGCCGCAGCACAGGAAGGCGTTCATGGGGGTATACTCCGGGTCGCAGAGGGCGCCATAGGCGGCCAGGCGCATCATCTTGTGCGGCTGGATGCGGTGCCCCAGCAGGCCCCGCGGGCAGACCTCGGAGCACAGGGAGCACTGCATACAGGCCACGCGGGCATCCTGGAGCATCCGCGGCACGGGCCGGTTCAGGCTCTGGAGGAGGGAATGGCCCTCCGGGACCACGATGAGTCCCTTTGTGGTCTTGGTAATAGCGCTTCCGGTGCTCACCACACGCCCCATCATGGGCCCGCCGTTGATGACCTCATAGTGCTCCACGGTGGGGCCGCCCGCCAGGGCCAGCGCCTCCGCCACTGTGATTCCCAGGGGCACCTTCATGGTCTTGGGGGTGCGCACCGCACCGGTCAGCGTGACATACTTCTCAATCACCGGGGCCTGATGGCGGACGGCCGCCAGCACATTGAGGGCCGTCTCCACATTGCTGACCACCACGCCCACATTCAGGGGGATGCCCCCCTCCGGGACCACGCGTCCGGTCACCTCGTAGACGATCACCTGTTCGTCACCGGCGGGATAAAATGCGCCCATCCGGTGAATCCTCAGCTTGGGATGCCTGGATAGCTCCCGCTCCAGCGCCTCCACCGCCGCGTGGTAGTGCTCCTTGAGCGCCACCACGCCCTGGGACGCCCCGACCTGCTCCACGAGCAGATCGAGGGCGTCCAGCAGGTCGCCGGCCTGGAGGGCCATCAACTGCTGATCCACCCGGAGCAGCGGTTCACACTCCGCTCCGTTGATGATGACGGTGTCCGCCTGGGCCTTGAGCTTCACATGGGTGGGAAATCCGGCGCCGCCGGCGCCCACCACACCGGCCTGTTCCACCAGGCCGAGCAGATTCTCTTGCATAATGGCCCAAACCTCCGTTTATCTGACGTCCATCCCTCCGACGAGCACGCATCTGCGGCGCCGGGCAAAGGATTTGGCCGAAGTCAGGCCCTCTCCGGTGGGACCGGCGATGGTAAACGTGGTATAGCCCTCGCCGCCTACGCCGATGCCGGCGTAAGAGGGGCCGTTTTTCACAAAAATCGTGGTCTGGATGAGCTTGGCCATCTTGGTCAGCTTCTCCACATTGCGGGAGTGCATCATGGCGGTGTGGCGGTTGCCGTGCTCCACCCGGACGGCCATCTCAATGGCCTGGTCCACGTCGGGAACCCGCACCAGAGGCAGGATGGGCATCATGAGCTCCACCTGCACGAAGGGGTGGTCCTCCTTGGCCTCCATGAGGATCACTTTCACGTCATCGCCCACGGTAATGCCGATCTTGTCCAGGATGTACTTGGCGCTCTTGCCCACAAACTCGGTCTTGGGGCTCTTGCCCTCCTTGGTCACCAGCTCCACCAGCTGGCTGATCACGGCGGGGTCCTTGACCTCGTAAGCACCGTTCTTCTTCATGTTGAAGATCAGGTAGTCGGCCACGGAGTCCACGGCGATGACTTCCTTCTCGGCGATGCAGGGCAGGTTGTTGTCAAAGGAGCAGCCGTCCACGATATCCTTGGCGGCCTTCTCGATGTCGGCGGTCTCGTCCACCACGACGGGGGGATTGCCGGCGCCGGCGCCGATGGCCTTCTTGCCGCTGGAGAGCACCGTTTTGACGATGGCGGGGCCGCCGGTAGCCACCAGCATGCGGATCTTGGGGTGGCTCATCATGGCGTTGGTGTTCTCAATCGAGGGGGCGGACACGGTGACCACCAGGTTGGCGGGCGCGCCTGCCTTGCAGAGGGCCTTGTTGATGAGCTGAATCAGGTGCAGGGACACCTTCTTGGCCCGGGGATGGGGGCTGAACACCACCGCGTTCCCCGCCGCCAGCATGCCGATGGAGTTGCAGATGATGGTCTCAGTGGGGTTGGTGGTGGGGGTGATGGAGCCGATCACGCCGAAGGGCGAGTACTCCACCAGGGTCAGGCCGTCGTCGCCGCTCATGGCGTCGGTGGTCAGATCCTCGATGCCGGGCGTCTTGACCGCGGCCAGACGGTTCTTGATGAGCTTGTACTCATAGCCGCCCATGCCAGTCTCCTCCACGGCCAGGCGGGAGATGTACTCCAGATTCTCCTGGTCCAGCACCACGTCGCGGATGGCCTGGACATAGCAGGCCCGGTCGTGCATGGAGCGGTTCAGATACTCCCGCTGGGCCTCCACGGCCGCGTCCACCGCGTCGTTCATGCTCTCAAATACACCCCAGTCCCCGCCGGACGGGCAGGTCTGGGCGGAAGCGGTCTCCGTGCTCAGTTGGGATACAACCCGCTTCACAATGGATTCGACCACATTCTCATCAATGTTCATTTGCTGTTCCTCCTTAGAGAGACATCGCGTACCGTGCGATGTCCATATCCTGTTCCACCGTACCGCCGGATACGCCGATGCCGCCCACGACTTTCCCGTTTACCACATAGGGGAAGCCGCCGCCGAACAGCACGATTTTCCCGGGAGCGGAAGCGTCAATGCCGTAGAGCGGGCCGTCCGGCCGGGCCGCCTGGCCCAGCTCATGGGTCGGCATCTGGAAGGCGTTGGCGGTATAGGCCTTTCCGGCCGAGACGTCCACGCTGCCCAGCAGCGCGCCCTCCATTCTCTGGAGCAGGACCAGATTGCCGCCGCTGTCCACCGCGGAGAACACCACCGGAACCCCGAGCTGTCCGGCCCGCTCCACGGCCCGCTGGGCCATCCTCTGGAGCGATGCCAGGCTAAAAGGGGGCAGGCCGCCCTCCGGGGCGGACAGCTGTTTCCGGACCAGCGCAGTCACCTGCGCCCTCAGGCGCTCCTCCTGCGTCAGATCCTCTTGAAGCCTGGCCAGCGCGTATACCGCGTCGGACAGGCGGTTGATGTAGCGGGCCAGCACCTCGCGTACCGGCTCGTGCTCCGCCAGGGCCACCACATGGCGCTCCGCCCGGCGGACAATGGTACGGGCCACATGGAGCGCCGCCGAGGCGGGGTCCACGCCCGGAATGACGAAGTGGGTCTGCTTCCCGGTGGTCTCGGTGCACTTGTCCACCACGCCCTCCAGAAAGGCCACGTCCTCCTCCGAGATCTTTCCCGTCAGCCCGGCCGCACCCTGCTCGTCGCTGGCCAGCTCCGCCCCCAGAGAGAACAGCCGGCCCTGGATGCGGTGGACCGTGGTGCGGATATATTCCCGGTCGGTCTGGGCATACGCCAGCCCCAGCATGGAGTTGGCCTCGTCAATGGTGCCGTAGCACTCCACCCGCAGGCTGGACTTGCTCACCCGGGAGCCGCCTACCAGGCTGGTCTGGCCCTTGTCTCCGGTTTTGGTGTAAAGATTCGCCATCAGCCCACCTCTACCGTATCCACAATGCCCACGATGGAGGTATCCACCGGGGCGTCACCCTTGCCGAACACATAGCGCGCGGAGCTGCCCTTGCAGACAATGACAATCTCGCCGGTGCCCGCTCCCACGGAGTCCACGGCCACCTCGCTGGTGCCTTCCCGCTCCAGGCGCTCCGTCAGCTTTTCCACAACCAGGAGCTTCATCCCCACCAGATGCTCGTTCTTGCTGGTGGAAACCACCGTCCCGATCACTCTTCCCAAATACATTTTGCCACCTGCTTTACGTCTCTTTTCGGATGCAGATGTCCCGGCGGCGCGCCTCATCGGCGGCCAGTTGGGTAATCAGGGTCTCCCGCGGCACCCACAGGGTGCTGTGAGGCGGGCAGCCCTGGACGTGGCGTCCGCTCAAAACCCGGCCCTCCAGCCGGATGCGGGCAGCCCCCTCCTGCTTCCGGGGCGCGGCCTCCGGCCTCGCAGCCGGTGCCGCCGTCCGGGCCTGTGCCCCGCCAACCGCCCGCAGCGCCTTGTCATAGAGGCCGCCGGAGGTGGTCAGGCGCGCGCCGAAGGAGCGCAAGGTCTCCAGCTTGTTCCGAAGCGCCTGCTTCAGCGGCTCCGCCATATGGAAGCCGCGCTTCAGGCGCTCGGCGTGATCCGGGCAGCAGCCGTCGATGTTCACCACCACGTTCTTTCCCCGCATCAGGCCGTCCAGAATAACGGCGGACGCCGGTGTGTCCGCCATGCAGGCGGCCACGTGGGCGGCGGTATGTACCGTCATGGCCGGAACCAAAATGGTGTCGTACCGGGCGGTCAGCGCCTCCGGAGTCTCCTCCGGAGTCTCCACCCACAGCTTCTCCGGCTCCAGAACGGAGCGGAGCCGTTCCACGTCCAGCAGGCCGGACGCCCCCCGGGAGAGGAGCACCCGGAACGTGAAGCCCTCTCCGCGCAGGCGGCCCATGGCCTCCAGCGCGGCGGCCTCACCAATGTTGGAACCGGTGTAGACTACCAGCGCCTGCTTCTGCCGCGCCAGGAGCTTCTCCACAACGCGCTGGGCCAGAATCTCGACAAACGCCTCGTCCGCCATTCCGCGCAGTTGCTCCGTCGTCAACGGTCCTCACCTACTTTACAGCTTGCAGTTTACGGCAATCCCCAGGGGCGTCACCAGCAGCGGAGCCGCCGGCTTGACCACGGGGACACCCAAAAATTTCTCAAATACCGATTCAAATTGGGTGAAACAGCACGCGCCGCCCACCACATAGACCGCCTCCACCGGGTACTCCCGTAGGTAGTTCCGGACAATGGACGCCATTTTCTCCACAACCGGCTTGATCACAGGAAACACATTGGCCTCCTGCGCCGGATCCCGCTTGGCCAATTCGGCCTCCTGGGTATTCCAGCCGTGGAAGCCAGCCAGCACCAGTGTCATGTGGGTGCCTCCTGTGGGCTCGTCGCCCGTGAAGATCACCTTTCCGTCCTTCAGGACGCTGATGCCTGTGGTGCCGCCGCCCACGTCCACCACCGCGCCGTCGGAAATACCCAGCACGGAGGAGGCCGCCGTGGGTTCATCCACGATGTTGGTCAGGCGGAAGCCCGCCGCCTCCACGACGTTTCCGATGGCCTTCACATTGCCCTCAAGGATGCCGGGCGGGATGGCACAGGCTCCGGCGTCCAGCATGACGCCCAGGCGCTCCTCCAACTGTCCTTTCAGATGTGTGACCGCCCGAACCGCCCCCATGTAGTCCACCACGATACCGTCCCGGACCACTGTGGAGGGATAAGAGGCCCCGGCCACCGGCCGGTTCTGCTCATCCACCACCGCCAGCACGATGTTGGCGGTGCCCAGATCCACTCCGGTACGCAGCGTACCCTCCCAGGCATTGCAGCCTCCGGTTTGAATCAGCCGCTCAAATTCCAGAAGGGTCTCATTGGCCTGCGTCAGCTCCTGGCCCACCTCTGCCCTGCCTCCTTCCCGGCTCAATCGTCAAGGAAAAAGGCCCGGTCGCCGTTTTTGACGCCCAGAGCATTGGCCTCTTCCACATCAATGTGCATTTCCAGCGCGTACTTGTCAGAGACGCGCACCAGCACATTGCAGAGGATCGCGCCCCGCAGGCCGTCGATCTCCGTTTGGATATACTGGCCGTCCTCCACGCCGAAGCGCGCCGCGTCCTTCGGAGTCATGTGCACATGCCGCAGCGCCGCGATCACGCCGCTGTCCTTCTTTACACTCCCACAGGGCCCGATGATCTCAATGCCCGGGGTATCCTTCAACTGACCGGACTCGCGCACCGGGGGCTTGACCCCCAGCGTGAAGCCGTCGGCGATGGAGATCTCTACCTGCGTCTGAGCGCGCAGGGGCCCCAGCACGCGCACGCGGCTGAGCTCCCCTTTGGGCCCGCGGATGGTGACGGTCTCCTCCGCAGCATACTGCCCCGGCTGGCCGAGCATTTTTTTGACCGTCAGCTCGCTGCCCGGACCAAACAGGGCGTCCATGTCCGCCCGGTCCAGATGGACATGGCGGTTGGAGACCCCAATGGGGGTGGAGCGCTCCAGCCGCTGCTGCTTCTGGAGCTCCTCCACCACCATGCGGGTGATCTGGCGGACAATCTCTGCTGAAACCACGTTGTTCTTGTCCATGCCTCAAGCCTCTTTTTACAGGCCCTTCGGCAGAATCTTCTCCACGTCGGTGTGGGGACGGGGGATGACGTGCTGCGCCACGATCTCGCCCACCTTCTCGGCGGCGCAGGCGCCGGCGTCCACCGCGGCCTTGACCGCGCCCACATCGCCGCGCACCATGACGGTGACCAGGCCGGAGCCGATCTTCTCATAGCCCATCAGCGTAACGTTGGCGGACTTGGTCATGGCATCGGCCGCCTCGATCGCGCCGACCAGACCCTTTGTCTCGATCATACCCAGAGCTTCACCCATTGTGATAACCTCCTAGAAAATATCAGAAAAATCAGTGCTGCCGTCCCGCTTTTCTGCGCGGTTCAGCGTTTTGCGGACTTCTTCCCCCGCCGTTTGGAGGGCGTCTCCTTCGCCTTTTCAGAGGGGGCTTCCTTCGGAGACTCCATCGCCTCCGAAGCGCCCTCCTCTGCGGGCTGCGCCTCCTCCGGAGACTCCGTCGTCCCCGAAGGCTCCACCTCAACGGGCTGTACCTCCTCCAGAGACTCCGCCGTCCCCGAAGGCTCCACTTCAACGGGCTGTACCTCCTCCGGAGACTCCGTCGTCCCCGAAGGCTCCACTTCAACGGGCTGTACCTCCTCCGGAGACTCCGTCGTCCCCGAAGCACCCTCCTCTGCGGGCTGCACGTCTGCCGGAGACTTCGGCGGCTCCGGCGGATCCGTTGGAGCGGGCGGCGCAGGCGGCTCCGGCGGCTGATCTCCCACCGTGTCGGTGTTGTGGATCAGGCCGGTCAGCCCCATGGACGGCCGCGCGATTACCCGGGTGCTTACCACCCGGCTCACCTTGCCGGCGGCAATCCGCGCGGCGTCTACCGCCGCCTTCACCGCGCCCACATCGCCCAGGATCTTGATGGTAGTCCAGCCTCCGCCTTTGGTCAGCTCATAGCCCACCAGCTCCACATTGGCCGACTTCACCGCCGCATCGGCGGCCTCGATGCCGGCCGCCAGGCCTTGGGTCTCTATGAGTCCCAGGCTTTTTTGCTGCATGCTCTCACCTCCTGTCCAGGGCCTTCAGCGGCAGCTTTTTCACTAGCCGCGCCGCATTGGCCCCCAGCGCCCGCACCGTCTCCATACCGGAATTGGCGGGAATACGGAACAGGGGCTGCTCGCGCTCCAGCTTGGAGTAGTGGAGAACCAGCGCCTGTCGGTCCAGGCCGATTCCCACCTCCAGCCGGGAGCTCCGGGCGGCCTCCCAGGCCAGGGACAGGGCGTCGCCCGTCCCGGCTGCGGCCTCCCAGGGAATGCCCTCCTCCTCCATGCCGTACTGGAGCTGCCGCAGTACCTCCTGCGGGGTGTCCTCTGCACAGCGGACATGGACGGTGGGCTTGATCCTTTCTTGGATTACGGGCATATCAGCCCCTCCCTTCCGTCAGGGAGAGCACCAGCCCGGTGGCCACCGCGTTGCGGGGGCCTTCGGTGCCGCGGATATTTCCGCGGCCCGCGACAACCTTGTACTGGGAAAGTGCATCGGTCACCATCTGCGGAACCTCGAAGTCCAGCGCGGAGCCGCCCACCAGCACCACGAACTGAATATCCCGGACATTGCCGGTGGGGCTGACCCGGGTCAGGGCCCGGATCGCGTTGGTGATGAACACCTTCTGCTTGGCCTGCTGCCGGATGAGCCGGATCTTCTCCATGCTCCAGTCACCCTCCAGGGGGAGCAGCTTGCCCTCCTTGAGAATGACCACCTTGGCAAACAGGTTGGGATCCAGCGGCTGCTGGAAGAACTCCACGGTGCCGTTTTCATGGCGGATGTGGAACAAGCTCTCCACCTTGGCCAAGGGGTACTTTTTCACATCCTCCGCCGTGTCAAAGTCGGGCAGTCCCATCTCCGACTGGATCAGGAGTGTGACCATGTTGCCCGCTCCGGCCAGGTGGATGGAGTGGATCTGTCCCTCGGCGTTGATGATGGAGGCGTCCGTCGAACCGGCGCCCATGTCCAGAATGGCCAGGGGCTTGTTGGTGCCCGGGGTGGTGAGGGCGCCGCGGATGGCCATGTCGGCCTCCACGCCGCCCACCTCGACCGGGACGCCGATCTGCTGGGCAAATTCCCGGGCGATGGCCTCCATCTGGAGGCGGTCCGCCTTGACCATGGCGGCGATGCCCACGGCGTTCTCCTGGGAAAACTCGTTGGCCAGGCCGCCCTGAACCTTCTGGGGTGTGAATGTGTCGACCGCCAGCAGATCCTGAATCTTGATGTCCCTGGGGTGCTGGCTAGTCAGATTCGCCATGACCTGGCGCACCTTCTCCAGCATGCCGCCGGCGTTGGTTCCCGGCTCTCCCCGCACATCCTCCAGGCTGGGAATGGACTCCACGGCCTTCATGATCTTGTCGGCCCCGTCGTCCACATCCACTTTGACGCTGCGGTTTTCCCCCAGTAGCTCAATCGTGCCGGCCGGAATTTTTCGCTCCTTCACGTCTCCGGCCGGGGTCTTGATCACCACCGCCGAGCGGTTTCCAATCAGGGCCCGGGCGATGGGCACCACCTGCCGGGTCTCGTCAGAGGACAGGCCAAACAGGGTGGCGATGCCGTAGGGGTTGGAGAGCACCTCCACCACGCCGCCCACGGCGGCCACCTCCACGGCGGAGCGCATGCCGATGGGCACCTTGTCAATCAGCGCCACCTCGTCCACGATCGGGATCTTGCAGGTCAGGCGGTTGTGAATCAGCACGCCGTCATCCCGCTGGACAATGGCTGCGGTGACCTTGCGGTCCCCGGCGGTGGCCCGGTTGATCAGCCGGGCCGCCACCTCAAAGTCCACCGTCCCGGGCACCACTGCAATATAGTCCCGCCCGACCGGAGCCTGTTCCAGCTCCGTGATGAGGACCGTCTCTCCCACGCCCACGCCCATTCCGCCGGGTGTGGCGGGGTTGTGGCCGATCATGGTGGACTCGGTGATGATGGTCTCGGTAATGGTCTCCATGGCCACATCGCCGATGACGGGGGCGGCTTCGTTCAGGCGCACCTCCGACAGCTCCTTGAGCTCCAGCCCGGCCTTCTCCAAAGCGTTGGTCAGGGAGTGAAAGATGCCGTTGATGTTCTGGCGGGTCCCCTTGATGCCCGTGGTGGGGACGGTTCCGCTGGCCAGAAAGACCGCGTGACCGTCCTCGATGCGGGCCAATGCTGTCTCTGTTGTCGCGTTTCCGATGTCAATGCCTGCGACCAGTTTCATTCTGGGGCCTCCTGACTCTGGAGTATGATTAGAACTTCTTCAGGCGGCCGCGCTTCTCATAAACCTCGGCAGCCTCCCGCACCAGGGAAGCGGCGGTCTTGGCGCCGTACTTGCCGTCCAGCTCGCCGGCGATGTCCAGCAGCTCCTGCTTGGTGGAGCGGTAGGGACGCAGGGCATTGTAGATCTCCAGCAGGCGGTCGTCGGGCACGGCGATGAGCTCGGCTGCGCGGCGCAGGTTGCCGGCAAAGGCCTCGCGGTGGACGGACTCGGCCACCTGGGCCTGCATCTCCAGGGTCTCGGGCGCGATGCGCATGTCGTCGGCGGAGAGCTCGCCGTTGATGACCTTCTCATAGCTCAGAGAGGTGAAGTCCTTGCCGGTGGGGGTCTTGATCTGGTCGGCCATGCTCTCGGCCAGAGGATAGTTGGCCGCGGTGACCTTGGAGCCGCAGCTGGAAGCGGCGGCGGGCGCGGAAGCGGGCGTGCCGTTCTTCATGGCGGCCATAACCTGCTCCACGATCTGCTTCATCAAAAGTTCCTGATCCATAAAACGTGCTGCCTCCTTTACTGGAACGAGACCGTAACGGCCTGCGGCTTCTTGTTGTTGTCCACCAGCTCAGTCTCCTTGATGTGGAGCAGGGCGGACAGCGCCTGATAGGTGGGGCGGGCCATCTGGTCGTTCCTGGTGGGAACCGGCGTGGGGGACTCGCCCTTGGCGTACTTGGCGGCGTTCTTGCCGATCTTGCGGTAGGTGTCCAGGTCGATCAGAGGCGCCTGGGAGAACAGCTCCAGATTGGACAGGTTGGGCAGGTCCTTCTGGTGGATAACTGTGGTGCCCTTGGACTGGATGCCGATACCGATGCCGGAGCCGGAGTACTCGGCGGCCACATGGGCGATGAAGGAAACATCGGAGGTGTGGTACACCTTGATGATGCGCCACTTCAGGCCCTCCTCCTCGATGCCGGCGATGATCTCGCGGAGCACCTTGTCATGGGGCAGGTCGATAATGGTCTTAACCTGCTTGGTGCCGAAGGCGGGCGCCAGGCCGATGACCACCTCGTCGGCGGCGGTGCCCTTCCGGGCCTCGCCATTCTCGGTGATGGTCAGCTTGCCCGCGGCCGCGGCGACAGGCGCCGCAGCGGGGGCGGCGGCGGTGCCGCTCACCTCGCCCATCTCCTTCAGGACCTCTTCAATTACACTGCGCAGCGTGTTTTCATCAAACGTCATGACTGCTTCACCCCTCTTAGATATCTTCCGGACGGATGGCGTTGGGAATGTTCTTCAGCTGGTTCCAGCGCTCCTCGCTGATCTGGTAGCCGGTCATGGGCCCGTGATACTCGTTGGGCACATTGACGGCGGAGAGCACGTGGAACTGCTCGTCGAAGATGGAGGCGGTGTGCAGGTAGTCGCCGGCCACCTTCTGGCGAAGCATGTTGTAGATGTTGTGGGCCACATCGGGGAAGCCGGCGCGGTCCAGCGCCTTCACGAAGTCAACGCCGGTCACCTTGCGGGCCATCATGTCCTCGATGGCCTTCAGATCCTCGTTGACGTTGCGCTCGGGCATGTCGTTGGAGCCGTTGGCATAGGTAGCGGCCTCCACCTCGGCGTCGGTGATCTCGGGCAGGCCCAGCTCACGGAACATGCCCTGCAGGGCGCGGGCAGCCTTGTTGCGGGCCTTGAGCACGTCCTCCTCGCGGACGGGCTGCAGGCCGCCGTCGATCTTCATGTCGCGCTGGATGATGGTCCAGTCGTCGTAGTCCTCGGCGTCCCAGTTGGAGCCGGCGAACATGTTGTCGTAGTTCGGGGTGGCGGAGTAGCCGGAGCAGATGTAATCGGTGCCGGAGAAGAGCTGAGGCACGGTACGGGCCACGCGGCGCAGGTCGGAGTGGGTGAAGGTCTGGTCGTTGGAGGTGGTGGACTCCAGATCCAGCAGCATGGCGATCAGGTTCTCAGCGGCCACGGCGCGGATGCCGCCGGGTACGCCGGCGGGCACGCCGATGCAGGACACGGAGCCGTTCTGCGTACCCTGCACGCCGGCGCCCTTGGTGACAGCCAGGCAGCGGGCCTCCAGGTACAGCATGCTCTTGCCCTCGGCATAGCCCATCTGGACCTCGGAGCCGGTGCCGGAGGTAAAGCGCATCTTCAGGCCGCGGCTGGCGTAGCAGCTGGCCAGGAACGCCTTGGAGTAGGGGGTGTCGTCGCCGTCCATGAAGACGGGCTCGGTGCCGTAGACGGAGATGGTCTCCGCGTAGGTGGTGAAGCCGCGCATGCCGAGCTGCAGCTCGGTGGCCTCCTCCAGGGCGCACTGGGTCATGACACCGGGGCGGCCCACCTGGGCGCCCACGAACAGGGCCATGGCGTTGAAGGGGGCGTAACGGGCGACGGCCACGGTGGTCTCCATCTCGGCGAAGCCGCGGACGCCGGCCTCGGCGGCATCCGCCGCGATCTGAACCGGGTTGTCGCGCACGTTGGTGACGTGGCACTGGTTGGCGGGCATCATGCGGGCGCGCATCTTGGTCATGCCCATCATGATCTCCACGATGTTCAGCTTGCCTACGACCTCGGTCAGCTTGGCGGGGGTCAGGGACAGGGTGATGTCCAGGATCTCCTCACGGGAGACGTTGATGTCCACGATCTTGCGGGCGATCTCCAGGGAATCCATGGCCATGGCCTTCTCCGCGTTGCCCAGGCGGATGGCGTGGTCGGCGATGAAGGTATCGAGCATATCGAAATCGGCGCGGCACTTGCCGTCCATCTCGGTGATGACGCCGTTCTCAATCTTGATGCTGGGCTTGGGGTCGAAGGGGCTGTTCATGGCGATCAGGCCCACCTCAGGCCACTCCTGTACGTAGCCGTCCTGATTGACCGGACGGGCGGCCAGAACTTCAAAACGTTTTGACTTCATAGCTGTCTGACTCCTTCCCGGCAATTACAGAATATAGGGGGTGGTGGTGGACTTGAGCTCCACGCTGGGCTCCAGGGTCTTCAGCACCTGCATGCCCACATCGCGGGCGGCGATGATGGCCTGCTTGACGGCGCCGGAGTCGCCGGTGAAGGTCAGGATGACCTCGTTGGAGAAGCTGGTGCCGCCGTTGGCGGGGGAGCTGTAGCCCACCACGTCCACGGTGGCGGCCTTCACGGCGGTATCGGCCAGCAGCACGCCGATGGCGGCGGGAGCGCCGACGGTGATGCCGAAGGCCTTGCCGATGGGAGCGCCGAAGGCCTTGTTCAGGGCGTGGCTGGCGCGGGCGGTGTACTGGAACTCCAGGTGGCCGGCGGGGCTGCCGTATACGTCGCCCATGGTGCGCTCCACCTCCCGCAGGCAGACCTCAACGGCGCGGCGGGCATCGGACACGTCCTCGGCGCCGAAGATGATCAGGGAGCCGTGGCCGGCGCCGCCCTCGGTATCACGGGGCAGCTCGATCTTCACGATCTCGCAGTTGGTGGCCTTCACCGCCTCGTCAGCGGCAAAAATCTGGGGACCGGCGCCGGTACGGTCGCCGATGATACCGATGGAGCGGTACTTGGGATCAATGTCCATCTTCTCGTGGATCTGGTGGTCCACATTGGCAATCACCAGGCCGATGGTGTGGCCGATGGCGGTGCCCACAAACTCCGTCAGGTTGCAGTTCGCGCTGGCATTGCTGCAGCACGCGGCGGCGGGGGCGGAAGTCGCGTCGGACGCGCCCATCTTCTTCATGACCTCGTCCATGACCTTGCTGATCAGTTCGTCTTTCATCTATGTTCCCTCCGAACTCTAATTTAAGTTTCCGTTATGTCGGTTACGCCATATGGGGAAGGATCTTCTCAACGTCGGTGTGGGGTCTGGGGATGACGTGCTGGGCCACGACCTCGCCCACCTTCTCGGCGGAGCAGGCCCCGGCGTCCACGGCCGCCTTGACGGCGCCCACGTCGCCGCGCACCATCACGGTAACCAAGCCGGAACCGATCTTCTCGTAGCCAACCAGACTGACATTGGCGGACTTGACCATGGCATCGGCGGCCTCAATGGCGCCAACCAGGCCCTTCGTCTCTACCATTCCGAGGGCTTCCTGTTGCATATTACTACCTCCTTATTGTGGTCCGCGGCGCGCCTGAAACAGCATTCGCACGCTTTCTGGCGAAATTATACCGGAAACACTCCCCTGTTTTCTTGGCTGCCATATATACTTTTTTGTCGGAAGTCCTCCACCTGTTCAAAGCCTGTTTGTTTGCTTTTCCTATAAACAACGCAAAAAAGCACCCCTTCGGGTGCTTTTTTGTAAATAGAGTGGTGCCGCTTCTCGCTCCGGGATTATCCCCCCATAACCTTATTCAAAAGAGCCTCCACATGCTCCGCCGCAGCCGGTCTGGGATTGGTGGCGGTGGTGGCATCCGCCAGGGCAGCGGAAACAATCTCCCCGCGCAGCTCCTTCACCTTGGAGGGCTCCGCTCCCCACTCCTTCAGGGAGGCCGGGATCTTCAGGGTGCGGTTCAGGCGCTCCACCTCCCGCAGAAGGTTGGTCACGCCCAGCCGCACACTGGGGGCCGGCAGGTCCAAAACCTTTGCCATGCGCTGATACTTTTTTGCTGCGAGGGCGTACTCGCCGTTCCGAATCCGTCCCAAGTCGGCGTTGAACGTAATGATATGCGGCAGCAGCATGGCATTGATACGGCCATGGGCGATGTGGAGCTTGGCGCCGATGGCGTGGGCCATGCCGTGGTTCAGCCCCAGCCCCGCCGAGTTGAACGCCAGGCCCGCCATACAGGAGGCGTTGTGCATCTTTTCCCGGGCCAGCAGGTTTGTGCCGTCCTGAAAGGCCAGCGGCAGGAAGCGAAACACCAGAGAAACCGCTTTCTCACACAGCGCGTCGGAGAAATCGTTGGCTCCCTTGGAGACGTATGCCTCCAGCGCGTGGGTCAACACATCCATACCTGCGTCGGCCGTTACCGAGGCCGGGGCGGAAACTGTAAGCTCCGGGTCCAGAATGGCGACCGGCGGGCGGAGCGCCTGGCTGTCCAGCGGATACTTGATTCCCTTTGCCCGGTCGGTGATCACGGCGTAGTCCGTGACCTCCGAGCCGGTGCCGCTGGTGGTGGGCACGGCAAAGCACTCCCACCGGTCTGTGTCGATGTGCAGAGTCTCCTTCGCCACCGCCCGGATGGCCTTGGCCGCGTCGATGGTGGAGCCGCCGCCCACGGCGATCATGACCTCCGCGCCGCAGTCCTGAAGGGCCTGGACGCCGGCCGCCACCACCTCGATGGGGGGATCCGGTACCACGCCGTCAAATACAGATACCTGGCACCGGGTCAGGTGCCCCGCCACCTTATCCGGCACACCGATACCCGCCATAAAACGGTCGGTCACAATCATAACTTTTTTGTCCTGCACCCGGCGCAGGCGTTCCAGCGCGCCCTCACCAAAAAAGATTCTGGTGCTGAAGCTGAATTCCTCCATGTTTCTCCACCCTTTCCGGCGCTGCAAGGCGTCTGCGCGGCCGGTATCAGCCCGCCCCCTGCTCCCTGAACAGCTCGGAATGGGCTGTCCGGTATTCGCTGGGTGTCACTCCCACCTTTTTCTTGAACGCCTTGCTGAAATAATTTGTCTCGTTATAGGACAGCTCATAGGCGATATTGATGACCGGCATTTCCGTGTCCACCAGCATGCGCTTCGCCATTTCAATTCGGCTGTCCGTCACATAAGTAATATAGTTTTTCCCGGTCATCCGCTTAAAGAGCTTGCTGAAATAGCACGAGCTCATATTCGCGTACTCCGCCGCCTCATCCAGGCTGACCCCCCGCCGGATATTCCGGTCAATGTAATTCAGAATCTTCTGCTCGCTGTCTACCTCGTACAGCCCGCTCTTCTCTATGGCGTCAAAGATCGTGTCCAGCATCCGGACAATAAACTCATAGGTTGCATATTTCCGCTCCTGCTGGTCAAAGCGGACCCGAAAGTGCTCCAGACTTCCCGACAGCTTCCACTGGGTGGTCCTGCTGAACGGGATTCCGGCTTTCGCCACTCCCTCCGCAAAGCGGACCGCACTCGTGCGGATAACACCCTTATTATCAGTACTTTGATAGAGCAAATCAAGGTATTCTCTTGCGGCATCGGTGCACTTTTTATACTGGAATCTCTGCAGGTGCTCCGTCAGGCGCCTCAGGTAAATCTCCTGCTGGTCGGCGGCGCATCCGCCGCTGCGCTCCTTACGCACCAAGGCGCGCACCGCGGCCAACAACCACGTGGGCCGGTACGGCTTGAGCAGATAGTCCCGGACGCCGAGGCGCCAGACATACCCTGCGATTTCCTCCTGCGTCCCCACCGATGTAACCAGGATCGGAGTGTCCGGGGCCGTCTTTCGCGCCGTGGTGACCATATTGCAGTGGGCCACGTCAAACCGTTCAACATCCGCAATGAAGAGATCCACCGCTCCGCTCTGAAGCTGCTGGATGGCCTGCTCCGCCCCGGCTGTGAGGGTGATTTCCGCCTCAGCCCCCAGCCCGGAGCGCAGAATATCCCCTGTAATGCTCTGCTCCAACTCGTTTTCAATCAAAACCAGAATCTGCTTCATGCGGCAGCTCCTTCCCGTTTACAGCACTCTTGAGCCGGCTATCCGTTCCGCTCCAGCGGCAGGTAAAAGCTGACCGCTGCACCGGCCCGCCCGTCTCTCCGCCGGTTGACCATCAGGCGGTATCCCCCTCCCAGCGTCTGCTTCAACAGGCGGTCCACACCGCCTGTATGAAAGTATCCCTCTTCCGCCGCCCCGGATAACTCCTCCGTCAGCTCCTCTACCGAGCGGCTGGTGTCATTGCTGAGAATCTGAAACAGCAGCCTGCCGTTCTCCTCCTCCGCATAGAAATCCAGCTTTCTGGGCTCCGCAGCCTCCGTTTCGGCCCCCTCCAGAGCGCACTCCACAATGGGCTGCAATACCATAAAGGGACAGGATACCTGATGATACTGCTCCGGGACAGAAATAGTATAGGCTAACTTGTCCCGAACCCAAGCCTTCCGTATCCGAAGAAGCGCCCCGATATAGTTCAGTTCTTCCCCCAAGGTGGAAATTTTTTGCTCTGCCCCCGCTGCATAACGCATCATGTCTGCAAAATCGTATGAAACCGCCTCTGTTTTGGCCGCCTTCTCCTCATAGGCTAACTTTGAGATAATGTTCATGACAAAAAAGAAGTAGTGGAGCTCTGTCCTGCGGCGGGCCGTATTGCTCTCCTGCTTCTGTACCTGCTTTTCCAGGTCCAGACGGGCCGCCCGCTCCTCCGAGAGTTGCTTTTCCTTCTCTCTCAGGACTCCATCCGCCCCCTTCCCAGTCCGCCTTTCCACAAATGTCACGATGATGTCGCGCAGCAGCTTTACAGATGCCTCCACTTTTTCATAGGTGACGACCTCCAGCTTCTGGTAAGCCTCCTCCCATTCCTTATCCCGTTTCCAATTGGGACGCTGTGGGAGGATGTGCTCCAGCTCCCGCTCGCTCTCCTCCTGTAGCCGCACCTGCCCGCCCAGCACCGCTCCCATATAGCTTCCATTGACAATGAGAGGGACCGCGAAATCCACCAGATCGGCGTGGCAGCGGTAAATGTACGGCTGTCCGGTGATCGCGGCGTGAAGTCCGCCGTGCGCGTCGCATTGCTCACACATCTCTGCAAATCCCTTTGCCTGTCTCCCCAGCATGCAGTGAGATGTGAAGCCGCTGTATTTGGTAATGGGTATGCCTTTGTAATCCACCGTGATAAATGCAAGGCCCATCGCTTTTGAGCAATTATCCTGGATGTTCTGCAGCAGGTCCAGATCAATAAAATCGGACAATTTTCTTGCGTCCTCCATGCCCCTCTATCCTCCTTCTCAATTTTCCGTTCCGCCCCATCTCCCGGCGCAGACAAAGGGTTTTACTCTACCGGATATCCGGTAGCGCAAGTGGGTACCCACTTGCGCACCAGCCATGTTTTTTCTCTATTATAACAAAAAAGTCCATTTGAGCAACACCACTTTATCCAAATAATTACTTTTTTGAGAAAAAAAACACATGGCAAGCCCGCCATGTGTCTTAATTTGCTGCGTTTATTCCAGGCAATCCAGGTAAATTTGCGTAACCGCTCCGATGGCCTGAACCGCATCCTCCATCGTATCCCACCGCTCCCGCTCAAGCAGAAGGTACCGGCTGAGCACCAGGCAGAGCTCATGCGCCTGTCCTCTGGCCTTCCCGTCCAACTGAGCGAACTCCGGGGTCAGAGATGTTGTAATCTGGGGGAAACAGGGCACCGCCGCAAACCCAAGCACATCCGGCAGAAACCCACGGGCTAGGTGCTCACAAAACCCGCCCGATCTCTGATAAATCGGCTTTGCATCCTCTCTCCAAAACTCCGTAAAGTGCTCCACAAAGGAGTAGTAGAGCTCCAGCAGGCTGGAGAGGAGATAGGAGAGAAAGGTACGGCGCGCCCCTTTCGATGGGAACGGCCGGAAACACGCTGTGCAGTACTGGGTCAGCAGGCTGGCCGCAAAGTATCCGATATCATAGCAGAGCGGTCCGGCAAAGGTATACTCCATGTCAATAACCTTGAGCCGCTCCTCGTCTGCAAACACGTTGGACGTATGCAGATCCCCATGTATCAGAGCCTCTCCCCGGGTCATAAATTTGTGGCGCAGCTCGTAGCAGCAAACCCTGATGCTCTCATCCCGGTCAATAAGCTGTTTGAGCACCGGGTTTCCATTATGGGTGAGGTAGGGTGCATCCCGCAGGAACACCCAGTCTTCCATGATGGACCGCATATCGCTGTTGCGGAAGCGTGCAGAAAGTCTTCGAAACAGGTCTGCTTCCAGATAAAACTCCGAGCAGTAAAAGGTGCTCGCCGCAACAAATTCCCCCACCTGCTCCGCCAGTCTGGGTAGCATGACTCCCGAGCAGAGCAGCTTCCGAACCTGAGCGAGATCAGACACATCCTCCATCAGAAAAATTGCGTTCTCCCAGTCCACATAATAGGTCTCCGGCGTGTACTGGGGTACAATGGCATGGCGAAGCCGGAGCGTCTCATATTCCTGACGATTCCGCCATATGGGCAGAACTATTTTGTCGTTCTTCCGGCTGGCGGAACGCCCCTGCTTCACGATGACAGACTGCTTCCCGTTGGAAACCCGAAATATATAGTTGATCAGCCCGCCTTCATCCGGTTCCCGAGGCTTCTCCTCTCCTTCCAGTGCGCCTATGCACTGGATATCAACCGGTCCCGATTGGTCAAACACAGGGTAATGGCTGCGCAGATAGGGCAAAATCTGTCCTTCCTCCAAAATCCACATCTGCGTATCACCCCCGTTTTATGTGTGCTGTTATCAAAATAGCACCAAACCGGCGCTGCCACAATGGAATATTTCGTCCTGTCACCCTATTTTTCTGCCATAGTATGCATAATTTTTGTCTTCCCATTCCAGCCATGCATGGCTTCTTACTGCTATCCAGCCCTCTCCAGTACAAGCATAATTGCCGAGTCCAGGACTCAACTCCGGTGATCAGGGACATTATGAGTATGCTCTCCAGCAGTTCCCAGAGTGTGGGAACTGCAAAAAATACCCGCCGGAATCTATGGACTCCGGCGGGCTCCAGGAAAAACTCCAATCTAAATATTTTTATTAGGACATACCTTTCCTTTTGATTGACGATACTTTTATGCTGTACGAACGTTTTGGCGTAGGAGAAACCTTAATGCCAGCAATATAACGGTGTTCAGTTTTTTTGATGACCCTTTACATTTGCAATATCTCAGGCTGGCATAGTTGTCCCGTTCCATTTTCCATTGGATACCGACTTTTGCTTCGCAGACAATCAGTTCATCGACTTTGGTTCAACCTTTTTACATTAAATTGTCTAAAAGTCCCTCACACCCCTCCAGCACATCCTGCCAGGTGGAATCAAAGTCTCCCGTATACCAGGGGTCCGCCACCTCTTGATCCGGTCGGCCGGCGTACTCCAGCAGGAGATGCATCTTGTTGTTAAAATCGCCGCCGCAGATGCGGAACATATTGTGGAGGTTGGCCTTGTCCATCCCAATGAGCAGGTCGTACTCCTCGTAGTCGCGGTTGCAGAGCTGCCGGGCGGCGTGGCCCTCGCAGGATATGCCGTGCTCCGCCAGCTTCCGCTGGGCCGGCGGGTAGACCGGGTTGCCGATCTCCTCCCGGCTGGTAGCCGCCGAGGCGATTTGAAACTCGGCCTCCAGGCCCGCTTTTTTCACCAGATCTTTCATGACATACTCGGCCATCGGGCTCCGACAAATATTGCCGTGACACACAAAAAGGATTTTCTTCATGCTCCAGACACTCCACACTCTCTGTATTTTCTTCAGTATAGCAGGAATCCGTCTGTTCGTCGAGTGTGGATTGCAGCCATGCCCCAGCCTGGATCTGTTCCAGCAGCTCGGACTTGGTCCAGCGGTGCTCCAGAGCGGCCCGGAGATACCATGTGCGTTCCTGGCTGCCTTCACAGCCCTCCAGAATGGCCACATTCTGCGTCCAGCCCAGCTTTAGGGCCAGCGCCCGCAGTCCCCGGCTATCTGCGTAGGCTCGGTAGAACTCCCTCATCCGGCGCAGGTTTCTGGGGGAGAAGCCCCCGCACTCGGGGTAGTTGGCCTGGAGATACTCAGCGGCCATTACCGCCGCGCCCTTCTCCGGGCGAGCACAGATGGCCCTGCCAATCTCAAGGTACAATTCCGCCTCCGGCAGTTCGGTTTGCAGCAGGGTGTCCAGGGCCTCGTCATCCCGTTTATCCCCGAACCACACGCCGCCGAAGTCTCCCAGCTGGAGTACCACATCTTTCTTGGTGAGCTCTTGGCCCTCCGGGAAGTATTCCGGGCGAAACCGCTCAAAATTCCAGTGGGTATCGCCTGTAGCGAAGATCTTCATGCAAGCTTCCTCCTTTTTGGCTGTGCCACATACTGCTCGATCTCCCGGCCATCCCGGAAGGTCACCCGGATCTTCTCCTGGGAGAGTACCGTCACCTTCTCCAGCAGCTGGTGGATGACCTCCTCATCCCACTCTGTCAGTGCCGCTGTCATATGCTCCATGGCGGCCGAGACCGCCCGCAGGCGGTTCTGGAGCCGACCCTGTTCCTGGCAGGCCCCCTCCAGCTGTGCCTTCCGTTCTTTGAGACGGGTGGTGGACTCGGACAGCTCCCGGAACCGCTCCGTGTAGTCCTCTGCTGGGTTGGCTGACGCCTCGGCCAGCAGGCTGTTGAACTGGCTGCTCAGTTCCTCCAGGGCCCGGTCGATGTCCGCCAGGCTCATACTCTCACCCAGCATCGGGGCCAGCTCCCACTCCATGACGGCGGTAAGCTGCCGGGCCAGGGTATCGCGGTCCAGCATGACGGCATTGACGGCGGCCAGGATGGCCTGCTGGAGCGGTTCCTCGTCCAGGGTGGGGGATTGGGTACAGAACTTCTTCCCATAGTCCAGGCGGCTGACGCACCGCCATACGGGGCGCTTGACTCCGCGCTGAGTCCACACGCACCGCCGGTAGGCCGTCCCGCACTCCCCGCAGAACAGCAGTTTGCTGAGGACATGCTTGCCGCTGTACTTGCCCCGGCCGGTGGGGGTGCTCTTTCGCGTGTCGCCCGCCTTGGCGTTCCGCCGAGCCATCTCCAGCTGGACAGCGTCGAAGGTCTCCCGACTGACGATACCCTCATGGTGGTTTTGAATCAGGTATTTGGGGAGCTGTCCGGTATTGGGGATCACCTTCTTGCTGATGCAGTCCTGGATGAAGTTCTTCTGGAGCAGGACGTCCCCGCAGTATTTCTCGTTGGTCAGGATGCTCCTGATATGGGATGCCATCCACTCTGCTTTTCCGGAGACCGTGGGAATTCCCTGGCCCTCCAGGGCCGCCTTGATCTCCCGGATGCTGTCCCCGGCCAGATAGCGGTCATAGATGAAGCGGACGGTCTCCGCCTGCTCCGGCACGATCCTTGGCTTGCCGTCGGGGCCCTTCTCATAGCCCAGCAGCTGCTTGTACTGCATGGCGACATGGCCGGATTTCATGGCCTGACGCTTGCCCCAGCGCGCCCGGCTACTGGTGCTCTCGCTCTCGGCCTGGGCGAAAGCCCCGTGCAGGGTGATCAGAAACTCGCTCTCCGGGTAGATGGAGTTGATGTTCTGCTCCTCGAAGACCACTGGGATACCCAGGCTCCGCAGCTCCCGGGTGAAGTTGAGGGTGTCCACGGTGTTGCGGGCGAAGCGGGAGACGGATTTAGCCAGGATCATGTCGATCTTCCCCTGCCTGTACTGGCGGATCATCCGCAGGAACGCCTTCCGCTTGCAGGTGGAGGTGCCGGTGATGCCCTCGTCTGCGAATACCCCGGCCATGGTCTAGCCCGGTTCCTTCATGATTTTCTCCGTGTAGTAAGAGAGCTGGTTTTCATAGCTGGAGAGCTGCTCCTCGCTGTCCGTAGACACCCGGCAGTAGGCGGCCACCCGCAGGTGGCGCTTTTTATCCTGTTCCTGGGGTGTTTCCACTTTGGCTGGGATGACGATGACATTGGGCACGGTATCGTTCATGTGTAATTTCCTCCTTCCAAGGTCTGGTTATTTTTTAGCAGGACGGTGACTGTCCCGTTGCTGACGGCGATGCGGCGGACGCTCTCATGGAGCAATTCCTGCTCCAGTTCTGCCATGGGTGCCCATCCCTGAAACAGCCTCCGAAGGCGGAGGGTTTCATACTCTTCCGGCCCGATGGCATTTAACTGGAGGGTTGCCAGCTGGAAGGCCAGTTCTCTGGCCTGAACCTCGTCTACTGGCGGGCGGTGCAGGAGCTCGTCCAGCCCCCGGCGCAGCTTCGTCACCTCTGGTGGTGGCTTATCCTCCAACACGGAGCAGGTGATACGCTCTGGACACTGGATCAGGCGGTTCAGGAGGCCCAGCACCTGCCGTTCCACCCAGGCCGGCGGGCTGCCGCCGCACAGCTTCCGCAGTTCCTTCTGGGCTGGGCTCTTTTGGCAGGGCATTGTCCGCTCCTGCCGCCGTACCTGCACCATGTGGAACTGCCCCTCCGGGATGATGGACGGGAATCCACCCTCGCCGGTGTACCAGCGGTCTGCCAGGATGCGGGCCGCCATATTCTTGTTCCAGGGCTTGTCCCCGTCATAGGAAATCCCCCGCTCCCGGAGCTTGTCCACCAGAGCGTTGTAGCTGGCCCCGGCCAGGTAGCTGTCGTAGATCCAGCGCACCGTCTCCGCCTCTGCCGGGTGGAGCACGATCTCCCCGAACTCCATTTTGTAGCCGAAGGGCCGTTTCCGGTTGCTCCCCATCACCGCACCGTCCGTTCTATGGGCTCTGTCAGCTCCAGGCCATTGACCAGCCGGAACCGTAGACGGTCATTGCTCTCCACGATAATCTTGTCCACGAGCTCGCGGAACAGCTCCCCATCGAAGGCGTCCAGGAAGTCCGGCCCAGCCTCCAGGGTTTCAATCAGCTCCTGAGTCTGTTGGATCGTCTGATCCTCCTCGGCCTTCAGGAACCGTTCCTTCTCCAGCTTTGCGGCGCGGAGCTGTTCCGCCAGCTCGTTTTGGCGGGATATAAAAATGTCAGGGTCGACAAGGCGGTTTTCCCATCGTTTTTTGCGCAGTTCCTGCGCCTTATCGAATATCTCTTGCGAAACCACTGCTTCATTGATTCCTGCCACAAAACACATGGGCCTCTCTCCACGGTTGCGCTTCACTTTGCGGGGTATAGTATCCGTCGTGTATCGCTTCCGCAGAAGGGCATTGCCGCTGTACCGCTCATTGGTGAGGATGTAGTCGATCCGCTGTGGCTTCCAAGGGCGGTCATCAGAGAACAGATTCAGCGTCGCTGCGATGTCCTCCGCCGTCTTGCCTGCCAGGTAGGCGTCATAGATATACCGGATAATCGGCGCCTGCTCAAGGATCAGCTCCAGTTTTCCGCCCACAAGTTGGTATCCAAACGGGGCGAAGCAGGCATTGTATTTCCCCGTGCGCATCCGCATATCGATACTCCACCGGAGGTTGTCCGAGATGTTCTCGCTCTCCTTCTGGTCCATCATGGCAAAGATGGCGGTGAGAAGCTCGCCGGCCAGTTCAGAGGTGTCGATACCCTGTTCCTCGAAGCCGTACCCCTACCCCCAGGGCCTTCAGCTCCCGGATGGCCTTCAGGCACTCCTTGGCGTTCCTGGCAAATCGGGAGGAGGATTTCACCAGGATCTTATCCACCCGGCCCCGCCGGCAGCCCGCCAGGAGCCGTTGGAAGTCGTCACGCTTCTCCGCTGAGGTGCCAGTGATGCCCTTGTCCGCGTACACGTCCACGAACTCCCACTCCGGGTTGGCTGTGATGAGCTCTGTATAGTGGGCGTTCTGAGCGGCAAAGGAGTTGAGCTGATCCTCCGAGCTGGAGCTCACCCGGGCGTAGGCCGCCACCCGCAGCTTTCGATCCCTGACTGGGGTGCTGGGCGCGATGGTGATCACCCGGGGCGTGCTGTTCAATGCCAGGGAACCACTAGTTTTCTTCTGTTCGTCCACGAAATCGCCTCTCTATATCTCCTGTCAGCAACACACAATACCAGCACTTCCGCAAAATATCCATATCCAAACGCAACAAAAATCAGGGAGAAAATATGACGTCCGCCCCGGTCTCTACACGGAGCCGGGCCGCGGTCCTCCCGGCCTCCTTCCGACTAACAAGGCCGACATTCTGGAGGTGATGAAGGAGGTTCACCATCCCGATATAGTTAATGTTGTGGTTCATTTCATATCTCCATTTTCAAATGGGGGCCGTTATGAGGCGTATGGCCGCAGAACGGCCCCCGCTAATTCTCTCAAAAATACATTTCGCTGGTTGGCCCTATTCGACACTACTTCCCGGGCCCTGGGCGGCAGCAGACGGACTGTGTTGGCACACATCACGGGAATCTCATCCCTCCGAGGATCTCTCCGAGCTGCCCCCATTGCTTGATCCCGGTTTTACCCGGGGCTGTGGCTGGACAGGAGTATCATTATCAGATTGCTGACGAGGGTCGGGCCGGATAAGCCAGCCGCAATGCGAAACAGCCCGCCACAGGCTGCTTTGTGGACGGATGGGCACCGCTCTGCACCTTTCTTGGCCGTCTTTAATACAGATAATCGCATCTGTACAGGTGGTCTTGGCGCATCCTCCAGCGTCGCTTCAGCCCTCCTCCTGGAGAGCCTCTCGTCAGCGGACGTATCCCGCTGCCGGATATGAAGTTCTCAAAGGACAGGCCGGGGCTTTGAAGAACCCCCTCACTCTATATAGGCACTGAGTGAGGGGGTCGCACGAAACTTTTTTACTTTTTCAGCAAATTTTTTAGTTTTTGCAGGATGCGGATTTTTCGGCTGTGTACGGTCATGTAGTGCAGCCCAGTCTGACTTGCAAGTTGACGCTCTGTTAGTCCGTCGAAGTAAATTGCCAGAATCAGCTCTTTTTCCGACCGCGCCAGCATTTCCAATGCCGAAGGAGAAGGCGGGCACCCTAATTGGGTGCCCGCCTCTCTATGTATATAATCAGTAGGAAATAGTATCAGAATATTGGGTATAGGTGGTCACATATTTCCCTGCGGAGTTATAGACCTTGACAGTCAACTTACATCGATAGTCATAGCCGGAAGTAACAAAGCGGCTTTTTGTCAGTGTATCACTGCCGCTGCCCGTCCAACTGGCAACATTGGACCAGTTTCTCCCGTTTGTGCTCTTCTGAAGGGCAAGGGTAATTTCCGAGTCATAGCCCGCCTTCATAGAGACATCACCCAAACAGCTTGCGTTTCCGTTGGAAGAAATCTCAAGCCGGCAATCCATTTTTGCAATGCCAATCTCGCGAGGTTGAACCATGACAGGTTCATTCGGGAGTATTTCTACGGCCTGCGCCGGTAAAGTTCCTCCGAGTAAAGCGGCAGATAATGCAATCAGAAGCATTGTCTTGCCAAGATATTTCTTTCCCATGTTTGTATGCCTCCTGTATTTTGATGTGGGCCATACCCATTATAGGAGACACCAGTTCATTTGACGTGCAACAGAGATTATTCAAAAATACTCTCTGTGATGTGGACAATGCCATTACGGCTGATGGGGGGCGGAGCCGTGGTTGAGTGCGGAATCGAAATCACACTGAGTATATATCCCTCCGCCTCATTGAGAACAATCACCTTAATAATACCATGGTTATCTCCCTCTAGGCTGAGCTGGTCAATGATATACGCAGGAAGTCCTTGAATTTGTGTTGGTTCCAGCTCCGCGCCCTCTGTATCAAAGTGTCCACTTGGAGACAGCTCAATCTCCAAGCGATCGCCCGGGCTGTTTTGGTAATCCACCCAATACGTACCCGCGAAAGCGCCTTCATCTATCAGTTCATAGCCATCCGGTATAAGGTTAGGATAGAGATCCTCCAGGCCAGCCCGTTCTGAAACAGGCTGTGTAGAAATCCGAAAGCTCACACCTTCATTTACCGTATCAATTAGCATATTGAGGGTGCCAACCCGAAACTCTGGGTATATAGCGAAGGCAGTCGAGAAAAGCAGTGTACCCAACAGCGCAACAAGGGCGACCTTGTTGATCACCCTTACCGTGATCCGCCCCACAGATCGGGCAGACTTTTTCCGAAAAGCGCGGTGGATCTCTTTCAGACACGCCCGGCGTACCTCCTGGGGAAACTCCGCGTCTGGATCCTCTTGAAGTACACGGTTCTCCTCCAGAGCTTTTTCCCCTTCAGATTCCGCCACGTAGTCCATCAGGAGGGCGAACATGGCGTCCTCATAGGCCTCCTGCAATTCTTCACGCCTGGTCATACTTTGTCACCTTCTTCCTCTGTCATAAGCTGGAATGCCCGCCGCCGGGCTCTAGTCAGCTTCATGCGGACGCTGCTCTTCTTGCACCCCAGCATGTCGGCCAGCTCGGCATCCGTATAGCCCAAAATGTACTTTCCCTCCAATAGCAGCCGATCTTCTTCGGGCAGACTACTCCATATCTGCATCAGGCGTTCTTTTTGCTCCGCAAGCATAATTCGCTCATCCAGCGAGGGCTCCGGAATGGCCATATCCTGCTCCTCCTGTTCCTCCAGGCTACAGCACCTGCCATCTGTGCGCCCCTGTTTCCGCATATAGTTGATGGTGGTGTTTCTAACTGTAGAGACAACATAACTGGCTTTTATGCAACGCTCTTGCCGCCTTAAAAACGGGATTTTTGGAATGAGCCTGATTACACATTCCTGGACAATGTCCTTGGCCGCCTCCGGATCCGTGAGCCGTTTCCGTACAGTGGCATACATCAGCCGCTCATATTCCAAGTAAAACTGTGTCATGAATTCCCGGTCATCGGGATTTTCTATGGCTGCTGTGAGTAACGCAAGCACGATTGTTCCACGCCCCTACATTTTTCCTTGGTATCTCTATTCATAAAGCTGACACCCAAAAACTGCTTGCGCAACGGGCCATTTTGAGTGCAATCCAAGAGAAATAGCAATGTATTAAACTAAAATATAGTTAAACTATATTATTTTGAATTATACTACAAATTATATTAGAAATCTATCATTTTTGCAGGATAAATTTCAGAAAATATATAATAAGTAACAAACTGAAATTTTGAGGTGCGAGATGGCGCAATTCGGAGAAATTTTGGCGGAGCTCCGCCAAGACCGTGGCCTTACCCAAAGGGATCTGGCAAAGCTCTTTTTTGTCACCCCCGGTACAATTTCCAATTATGAAAAAGGCCGTCACCTGCCCGATGCGGAACGGCTGATAAAAATAGCGGACTATTTTTCCGTCACTACCGATTATTTGCTGGGCCGCAGTTCCTCCAATCTCCCCGCTGACGTATTTTCTGCGCCTCTGCTGGATGACATGACCGCTGGCGAAATGATCCAACTCGTGCAGACACTATCCCCGGATCGTAAGAAAGCTCTCTGTCTCCTGCTGCGGGATCTGCACTTCAGTACGGTTGTGGGCCAGTACAACTATAAGGAGGCAAAATGATCCCTTACTGTATCTTAGTCATTGAGGATGATGACGACCGCACTTTCATGGAGCAGCTCTTTGTCGATTACCATCGACTGATGTACCATGAAATCTTCAAGCTGGTCCATGACCAATGGGCCGCAGAAGATGTGATGCAGTCAACCCTGGTTCGGCTGATTGACAAAATTCCTGAGCTTCGCCTTAAAGACCGGGGTCATCTGGTGAACTATATTATAACGGCTTCCAAGAATCAGGCCCGCAATTACCTGCGGGACTCTGGGCATCATTCTGCGTCAGACCTGCAGGAATTTATGGAGTACGAAGACCCCAATATGGATGGAGGGGCGATAGAACTTCAGATTATCAAAAAGGAAGACCTGGAGGAGTTGGCCCATATCTGGACGCAGCTGGATGAGCGAACCCGCTATCTGCTGGAAGGGCACTACATACTGAACCTGCCCGCTGCGGAGATGGCCCGGGAGTTGAACATAAAGCCGGCCAGCCTGCGTATGGCCCTCACCCGTGCCCGCAAAACCGCATATCAGCTCTTACAGGATAAAAGCAGACAGTGAAGGAGCGGTTCACGCTGATATGCTCCCTCCATGATTCACAGTGTTTTATTTCACTGCCCCTCATAGAGGGAGCATATCAGCGCAGGCGCTCCTTTTGCACTCTGGCGCGAGGCGGGTTGCCCTAAACAACCAAAATGCTGTTGCATTTTGTAAAGGATACAGTCTTACTAAATAGAAATGTTATCGTGAAATGGATGCCATTCCCGTGCACAGCCAACATTAGGATCAGGCGGAAATGAGAGAAACGGCTGACGGACTCAATTACAAGTATGCTGAACCGAGGTGATACGTGCGAGGCTATTTACTCTTCCATTCTACAGCTTCAGTTTTGAGATGACAAAAGACACGGCTTGCAGCCGTGTCTTAACCCGAAATTATATTGTAGTAGAGGTGATATGTATATGCTTCAGGAAAGCATGCGTACATCACAAAAATGGAGGTTGGGCACGCTCCTGCTCCTGGGTCCTCTGATCGCCCTGTTGCTCTCGTCCTGCACCCCACGTAGCCCCTTAGATGAGACGCCTATACCCATAGGCACAACAGAGCCGAGCATGGAAGTGCCTGCCCCCGTCACACCCCCGGCGGTTCCGCTCGCCTGTGGCTCTGAAACTTATTTTGCCATCAGAAAGGACGGAACTCTTATCGGATGGGGGAATAATGAGAACGGTACACTAGGCGGCTCTGATCTCCATATCCCAGTGACAGAACCGCGAGAGATTATGACAGATATCCGTGCGGTATCATCCGGGCAATGGGTTACGCTTATGATTGACAAAGAGAATACTCTTTGGGGAATAGGGATGGATTACTTCGGGCACCTTGGCCCGGATGAAGACAAACAGCAGCCAGTTCGCCTCATGGAAGATGTGGTTATGGCGTCCACTTCCGCATGGCATTGCCTTGCCTTGAAAGGCGACGGCAGTTTGTGGTGCTGGGGCATGGGCAGGAATGGTGTCCCTGGCGTATATGAGCTCGTTTCTCAAGAGTATACCCCGCCGGAAAAAATTATGGACGATGTGCTGTATGCGGTCTGCTACAGGAATGGCGGATATGCTATCAAGGCAGACCATACTTTGTGGGAGTGGGGGGTCGTATCATCGACCCCAGAAAAAATTCTTGAAGACGTTCAATATGTTCAGAACTGCATGGCGATTTTAACCAATGGGGATATGGTAACCTGGACATATACGGAAGATGGGGAGAGAACAGAGCCAGAGCTGCGTCTGCACGATGTAGCCTGCGGAATGACCGGCGTCGCGGTTCAGACAGACGGCACTCTTTATGTAGAAACAGTCAGCGATAGTGGAAGCACTTATGAAGCCGTAATAGAGGACGTGGAATATGCGGTTACTGGTGCTGAATATACGCTCGTGCTCAAACAAGACGGAACGCTTTGGACGTGGAATTCGGCTGGAGAAGGCGATGTGTCACAGATCATGGATGGGATAGGTTTCTAGCAACAGGGATGGTGCCCACATATTCTCGATATGCGGGCACCATCATCTTTTGGGCCTTAGTATTTAATGGAGACGATCTGGCAGAGAGGCCTAGGCGTATCAGGGCCAACCCGGCTTCCGGAAGAAGTGTACACTCTCAAACAGGAAGACCCACCGCCGTCCAGCATGATGCCAACGTAGTTCGTAGATTTTCCGTCCGTAATTCCGAGGTGCTGCTGAATAGCGGTTCGGAAATCACGGAGGTACTTGTTGTTGTTATCCTGGGTAACAAAGAGATAAACTTTCTTGGTAGACGTATTGGCAACCATGGCGGTCCAACCAGTGGAGAGCGCATCGGGAGCATGGGGGAAGTCCCATTTAGTTTCCCAGTTAGCGTCTCCAAGGTAAAGCATTCCGCCGCCCTGGGCCCATGTGGGCTTGCCGCCAAGGTAGCTGATCAGCTGGCTTTGCGTAGATGCGCTAATGCACTTGATCTGGCCGCCGATATAAGCGATATTGCCATGGCCGCAGGTATTGCGGGTTCCAGCAGCCCCCGGGCCTACCGCCGCCCCGTTATTCAGGGCAATGTTAAGGGTGTCACAATCCGTCTTGTCACCATTATTGTTGAAGAAGCCGCCATTGCAACCGCAGTAAGGCACAGGGATGCCCTGGTCTTTCTTCTTGACGTTGACAAGCTCGATCGTGCTCGCGGGGGTCTCGACAATATGGAGTTTGATCCCATTCTTTGTATTGGTGGAATAGGTATACGGATAGGAGGACGCCGTAGAGACGGATTTTAGAGTCCACTGCTGAGTCTTATCGGAAGTCCCCAGGTTCGGCTTGAAGTATACCTGGCTCCCGGAAGTGCCCGCGGCAGTCAGATAATAGTTCTTGGTGCTGGCACCGTTAAGCCGGATGCGGTACACGTTGCTTACGCTAGTCTTTTCGAATACCAGATAGGTGTCAGCATTGGTCGTGTAGAGGTCGCAGATCCAATGGTCGTAGCTCCAAGGGTCGTAGTTCCGGTTGGCATTCAGCTTATACGTCAGACCAGAATTGGAGGCAACCTCTTGCTGCGCCGTAGAATTTGGATTTGTAATGGACCAGACCTGATCATTGGAACTCGTTGCCGGATATACATTGATCTTCTTCCGAGCACCCGCCCCATAGCCATTGATGTTGAGGTAGAGCGAGGAGTTGACTCGGCTAATGATATTGTACAATCCCATAAATACTCTCCTTTTTTGTTTTCTACGAAAAGCAATCAACTGGGATATTGAAACAAACAGCTTCCCCACGCTGTATGCTCCAGATTCTTTCCGCGTACAAATGATAAAGAGTGCCCAGGGACTTTTAAGTAAACCGTGGTCCAAAATGTTTTTTGTTAAACGAGTTACTGTTGAAGCATTTTACCAGTTGATGAACTTCCTTGGGGCAGAGACGGTATTCAACCATGCCGATTACCGGCTAATGTCCAAGCGCGCTCTGGAGGGCCTGGCTCAGTTTCATGAGGTGAACCTATTCCTTCGAGGTATTGTACCCATGATCGGTTACCGTACTGGAACCGTGGAATATGAGCGTGGAGAACGCTTTGCCGTGAAGAACAAGTATCCCCTGAAAAAGATGCTCTCCTTCGCGCTAGAAGGTATTACCAGCCCTTCCACCAGGCCCATCCGGTACATCACCATCCTGGGCTTTTTGGTCTTTCTGGCAAATACCCTCATGCTGGCGTACTCTGTGATCCGCTGGGTTGCTGGAGATACCAATAGTTGGCTGGGTTAGCGTGATCTGCGCCGTATGGGCCATCGGGGGCCTGATCCTGCTCTCTCTAGGGATCATTGGCGAGTATATCGGCAAGATCTATTTAGAGGCTAAGGGGAGACCCCGCTTCTTGATCCAAGAGGTGCTAGAGGATTGTAGCGACTGAACGTATTGATAGCTGCCCGGGCCGTTACTCCTGCTTTGAACCATCCTTGTTGTCTCTGTATTTCTCAAAATGAGACAAGAAGTTCTGAAGCTTTTGCGGCAAAGGCAGTCCTACCTTTCCCACGTTTTCCATAATGCTCATTGCTTCGTTGGCCATATAGAACACGGTGGTAACAGTGCGCAGGACATCTTCGGAGCCCAGCAAAAAGCGGTCAATAATGTTGCTTAGGGACACCAGCGCAAAAATAGCGATCTTTTTGGCTATTCCATGGGTACCCACATCGCTGGACAGCCGTTTATTGTGGATGGCAACACAGACGCCGGTGATATAATCGATCACCACAAAGGCTACCAGCGTATAAAATAGGCCGTCCATGCTTCCAAATACACTCCTGCCAAGATTGCCGAGCCATGATAAGGCCATTTCTGTTTCCATTTCATGCACCCTTTCGTTGCTTTTCTTATACTGGTATGGTATATAAAGACTGGAAAAGGACGCAAAAGTAAATAGGCCCAAAGCTCATCGGATTACCTAACTGCCAAGGAGGCGTTTTCAAATGAAAAGATTTGTAAGCTCAAAGCGATTTGAAGCTGCCGCAGTCGCCGGCGCACTATTCCTGTCCCTGGCGTCAGGATGTGCGGCAGAGGCGCCCCAGCAGTCCCCGGATAAATCATCCTCCCTTTCGCTCCCGATATCCCCGGAGCTCTCCCTCATAGCCGGAAGCGGCGGGGACTGGTACACCATCGAGGACGGGAATCTGGCGGCCTGGGGAGAACTGCACGGCGGCACAGACTACAGCCAGCACGTCACCCTATTCCAAGGGGCCCAGTCGGTCTGGGGCTATCGGTTTGGCCAGATGGTTCTGGATGAAAACGGCGAGCTGTGGACAACAGGGGCTTCCGGCTACGACGAGCCGCGCACCAGAGACGGGTGGGAGTATGTGCTCTCCGATGTGGTGACGGCCAGCGGCAATGTCTGGAATGGTGCGGCCGTCTGTTCAGATGGGAGCCTGTGGACCTGGGGGAAAAACGACCAGGGACAGCTGGGGAATGGTGAGCTTTCTGAGGATGGCACGAACTACCCGCCCCAGCACATTATGGACGGTGTCCGCCTGATTCGCTTGGGCAGCTATGTCGTCACCACCGGCGGGGAGCTGTACGGAATCGGGCTATGGGGAGGCTGCACGGAGCCCAAACTGCTCTGCCGGAACGTGGCCGACGTGGCAGAGGCTGACCTAAATCGGATCCAGATACTTACCCAGGAGGGGGAACTGTACCTGGCCGAAGTCCCTGACCAGGCTGGACAGCCCATCCAGCTGCCGGACACCCCCGATGTGTACGATGTCAGCGAGGTTTTTGACTGGGGCTACCGCAGCGGGGACGGAACATGCTTTCTGTGGAACAACGATGCCACCGAGGCGCTTCGGATTGAGCTGGAGGTTGCACGGATTGCCTCCAACCTGGACGGCTTTCTGGTGCTGACCGAGGATGGAGACTATGTGAGTGTCAAGATGACGGATAACAGGCTGGCGCTTACCCCCTTGTTGGCGGCGGAATCGGCCGAGACTCCGGAGCCGCCCCCGGATGGGGCGCTGTCGGTGGCCCAGGTTCCGGTCTCCGGCCTGGCGGACTGCTTCGTGATCCGGGAGGATGGTACCCTGGTGAAGTTGGAGCGGGACGGCGGCGAAACGGAGCTCCTGCCGGGCATGGCGGCGGTCTACGCTGGCCAGTGGGCCACCTATGCCATCGACCGGCAGGGGACCCTTTGGGGAAAAACGGGGGAGTCGGGCTGCTGGTTGCCGGGGGCCTATCACGGCTCCTACGTCCCTGACTTTGTGCCCTTGATGGAGGGGGTGTCCTCCATCACCCAGTATTCGGAGACCTTTGTCATGGTCAAGCGGGACGGTACCCTGTGGGCCTGGGGAGATCCCTTGGGGGAGGAGAGCTGGCGGGAGCCGGTGCAGATCGCGGACCAGGTGCTGTCCACCGCCTGCGAGGTCGTTCCCGGCGGCCTGTTTGTGAAGGAGGACCACACCCTATGGGAGTGGCAGCCGGTTCAGCGGGAGGACGGCACGCACGACATTTCCCAGCGGCAGATCATGGAGGGGGTGCGGAACGTCTGCTGGGGGCCGGGGAATAGTTTCTTGGTGCAGAAGGAGGACGGCGCCGTCTGGCGGTACGGGACGGAGCTGGCCGAGGGCACGGGGACGCCCGTCCTGGAGGATGTCCGGAGCCTGAAGGGGCGGTTCCTGCTACAAAATGACGGCACTCTGTGGGAGGTGGCGGAGTCCCCGGACGGGGCGGACGACTATGAACTCCGCAGGCTCGCGGAGTATGTCTCCTCCGTGGAATGGATGTACGGCTGGAACTGCCTGCTCTATACAGACCGGGACGGGGTCCTGTGGATCATGGAACCGGATGGTTCCCAAAAAGAAATTGCAGAGAGGATATGGGTTCCAACATGAAATTAAATAGAATGGGTGCTTAACTTAAAAAAGCGTTTACTTTAGGGACTCATTTATATCTCTATGAAAGTAGACTTGGCCGAGTCAAAAAATATGGAGGTATGAAATATGTCCTTGAATTCCTATTACACCCCAAAACTGCCTGATGCAATGTATGTCTACGATACTCCGGCTACAAATATCCAGCTACTTACTCTAGACCAAAAGAAAAGCCTTGTTGATTCTACTTATTATGGGATTAACGGTGGATGGTTTAATTTAGGTGAGCCTGGAGAAATTGGTCGTGGACTACTCAACATTACCTACTGTGACGGCGGACCTGTTGGTAGTGCAACATATGGAGATCCACCCAGAGATGGAACCGCCCAGACCGTCGGTGATGCGGCAATCTTTTATAATGGGGTAAACAAGACGCTCAAGGAGGTTATCGCTGAAAGTGCGACTGACATTACCGGTGTCACAAATACGAAGTCCTGGGCCCAGGGTGGCATCGCACTGTCTCTTGGCAAACGGGAGTGGACGAATAGAAAAAGTGTATCCGCAAACCAGGCTGCAAATGCTTGGACAGCGCTAGTGGCAGATTTGACGACCACGAGAGTTCATCTAATTGTTACCAAAGATCCTTCTGCGAAGAAAACCATTACTCAGCAGGATTTCCGGGATGCAATTA
The DNA here is from genome assembly GCF_964239415.1 of Clostridium sp. ATCC BAA-442. Classification (NCBI taxonomy): domain Bacteria; kingdom Bacillati; phylum Bacillota; class Clostridia; order Eubacteriales; family Clostridiaceae; genus Clostridium; species Clostridium sp. ATCC BAA-442. Next base: position 66,088 of record NZ_CAXSQB010000005.1, read on the forward strand.
TGGAGTATTTCGATATTCCTGAGAGCTCTAGTGTGAGTTCGCGCTATAAAGGGATCCTTTTGGACGGAAGCGATTCTACCCAGATGAAGGTGCTGAACGATTACGGCAACAAGGTAACTATATATAACTCAAAAGCAAATCGTTCTCTTTGTAGCATTGTCGCTCTACGAAATAAGAATATTTAAGTGTATAAACGTAACAGCAGGAGGGGCACATTGCTCCTCCTGCTGTTCATTTATAGGTACTATAACACAACAAATGATCGATTTCTTTACGGCAATCCTTCAAGAAATAAATGCACACACCAGTTGCAGTAAGTAGTTTCCTTAATCTGTATTGCGGGATTGCTGCTGTGAATACCAAGACTCTGGAACCCAAATATCATCGCACAGATGTACCGCATCGGCAGAGCCGTCGCCCTCCTGGGGATGCATCCAAAGCCCGCCATCCCAGTCCAGGGCTAAAATTCCTTGTTCACCATTTACTGCGCAGGCCACATTGTTCATGAGCATGCTTGGGGTATCTGAGGCCAAGTACCAAAGTGTGTGGTCCCCGGTAACTGCGAGATCCGCAGTGAAGTAGACCACATTGTCCATCCACTTCTCCAGCGGCTGATATTGATACCCCTCCCACCAGCCCATCCGCCAGAGACTGGAATCCTCTTTCTGCACCAGAAGCCGGCGACCAGTGGAGGCCATGTCTGTGACGCCCTCCAAAATAGGCTGGGGAGTCAACCAGCATTCGTTCCGGTCTACTTCCAGAGGCAGGAGCGATCCCCAGACGTAGAGGGTGCCGTCTATGTCCAGGGCATAGTGGCCGCTGGAATATGCCGCTATCTTTACAATACCTTCCAGGATCTGTTCCGGCTGAAATCCCTCCGAGCCGCCCCAACTCCACACCGTGCCATCAGAGCGAAGGGCGCAGGCGCTCTCGGAGGAAACGGCGGCCATAACCACGTCGCTCATCAGAAAGAGAGGGTCATACGCATCCTGCGAAGCCGCCCTTTCAGGCAAAAGACCGAACAGCCCGGAGCCCACCCCCCAGAGTGTGCCGTCGGAACACAAAATCAATGTGACCCAATCCCCGGCATAGACGGCTGCCACATCCTCCATCATGACAACGGCATCTTCATAGCTCGGTAAAGAATCCGGATAGTTGATCAGTCCGCGCAGATTTTCTCCCCAGCCGATCAGTGTGCCGTCCGTCTGTATTGCATAGTAGGTTATGTAGCTGGAGGCGATGGGCATGGGGGCGATCCCCTCCATCAGTGTCCGGGGGATGGGAGCCGGCGTGGCCGCGGGCAGCGGCTCGGACGAAGGAGACGGAACGGAATCTGACCGGCTGATGGTACATCCGATAAAAAATGCGGCAATAAAAGCACACATAGGTAGGATGCACCAAAGGCGGTTCAAGCGACAGTGAAGTTTCATAGTAGCCTCCTGTTTCTAGTTTACTTTTCACGGGCAACAATTTCTTTCATATTACGTAGGCGCTTACAAGACATCAAAATCTGTTTATTTTAACGGAGGAAAAGAAATGTATACCTATCATAAAGCTACAGAGAATGGTATGACGTTACACATTATTGAGACGGATGCCAGCAATATTAGGCCCGTTCAGCTGCTCAAGACGTCTAATTTAAAGGGTTCCAATGAGTATGGAATCAATGGCGGGTGGTACACCAGTACGAAACCCGATGATAATAATTGCAATATTCTAAACATTGCAGTTAGTGGCGGCCGTCCTGTTGGCGGAGGAGTGAACAATAAAAATGAACCCCGTGACGGAAGCGTAAGCACAGTCGGCAAGCATGCCATCTTCTACACTGGCAGTTATATGGGCTATATGGAGGCCACTAATTATGAGGATCTTCCTGGTGTTAAGGGAAATTCGAGAGCCTGGGCTCAGGGCGGCGTAGCGATGTCTCTTGGTAATCAGAACTGGGTATCTGTTGTTAATAAAGCCGTTGATGTCAATAGCGATCACGAGGGCTTGAGTGCAATCGTAGTGAACCTGGATACGAACAAGGTATATCTAATCGCGACTGCCAAGAATGTAAATTATGTTGAGTTTAGAAGCGCGATCCAGTCCTATCTGGGGCTCAAGGATTCCGCTGCTACCAATGATCCTGCATGGAAGGGCCTCTTTTTGGATGGCGGCGCTTCTACACAATTGCGCTGTGCGGAAGCCGAGATTACTACGGGGCGGTTACTGTGCCAGGTCATCGTTCTGAAATCGAAAGCAAACTAAGCATACAAAGATATGACTTGGCAGATTCCATACCTTAGAGAAGGTGCTGTTTTTATATAAGACAAGCTTTCATCAAATCTGCAACAAAATCAACACTATCAGTTTCATCAATTGAATCCACTTTACAGGAGAGAGGGCATGAGTCTACTCATGCCCTCCCTCTTACTTTTGAACCATTTTACAGCATAGAAGTCTGGTTGCATAATTGGAATTTCCTTGTCTAATAGAGTGTACAAAGTAGAATTTTTTTGAAACTAAGTTTACTTTTGGGGCACAATCCGCTCTTTAACTCTCATCTTTACGAAGATGGGATGTGTAAGCGGTGTTCAGTGAACGTATACTTCGTGCCCAGTCTGGAAGCCAAGAAGACATGCTTTTCATCATCCAGAAATTTGAACCTCAGCTCAAACATTATAGCAGACGACTACACTCGGAGGACGCACAAAGTGAGCTAACCCTGCGGTTTATTGAAACTATACATGCGATGAATCTTGACTCGCTTCGCTCTCAAGGAGATGGTACGATCGTCGCCTATTTAGCCCAGTCTGTACGAAATGCTTACATCTCATTGCTTCCATTCAAGAAGATGGTCGAGCCGCCGGTATCTTGGGAAGAACTTACAGAAGCACAGCTTCTTGGATTAGTGGCACCTATCAGAGAACGCGAAGTACTTGACTTTTCTGAACTCTTAGACACATGTCCAGAACTTACTAAAAAGGAGAGAGAAGTCCTTACCCTAATCTACTTCCATGGATATACATCAGTCGATATTGCAAGGATTGTCCATACAACAAAACAAAATATCAATCAGGTAAAGATGAGAGCGTTAAAAAAGCTTCGGCGCTATCAATAGGCAATAGTGAGAACCACTACGCAACAAATTCGACTCCCAATTTTGTGCCTATACCGGCTCACCGGCAACAGGGAACTAATCTATATGGGCGATATCTTATAAGCTTCAAGGGGGCTTCCTTTTGTGCTTTAGAGGGTGGAGGATCACCACATAATAACTATTGAAAAACCCGTTGCACTTTTCAATGAAGATTGTCTTTATACATAGAAACAATTTTTGCGAGGTTAACGAAAATACCTCCTAACAAACTTCGTGGGGGTAGTAGAATTCTTGAATCTGGCAAAGAAGAGCATGGGTTTATCCCTAAAATCGGCGGGGGAGACCTTAACTTCAATAATAGCATGACTTATTACGGTCATATTACTAATTACGAAGGCATTGGAAGCGTGTCCGGAGAGTTAGAATTTTCTGTTGCAACAAGCTAAAAAATGTACTCTGGCCCCGGGTTTAAAACTCGGGGCCAGAGCGGCTATTGAGGTGAATAAATATCGAAAACCAATCGGAAAATCGTACTTTCTATTATTATCATTCTGGCGCTATGCTTATTTGTCCTTTTTGCCTTGCGTCAAAGTAAAACTACTTCTTTAATCCCCAATGAAGTTTCTGAACTAGTTAACAATTATATGGAGGCGTATCGGAAGGGAACGGAATACGCAGTAGAATATACACACTTTGAGGATGAATTTGTGAGAGAAGCATACATAATATCGGGAGATAAATTATTAGATTATAAGATTGAAAATGTAGAAAAAATAAATGATAACCTTTATGCTTTTACAATCTTAGTAAAGACGGAACAATCGACTTTTTACTCTGGTGATATATTTGAAAGAGTATTCAATTTCGTCGCTCGAATAGATGACGAATGGTATTTCCTAAATGGAGTTTCTCATATTCCAGCGGACTTGCAGGAAAATCTGGACATAGAGAAATATACCAATACTGGAGAAAATATAGTAGAGCGAGACGATATTGTAGACATCATCAATTTTGAATAGATTTAGCAAAAACGCGGAGCATCATAATGATCACAGATGTTGCTTACAATACTTCGAAAATACATAAAGGTTAGATGTGCACCCACCATTTTCCCGAAACCTCGCTCGCTTTTCTACTCGGCCCTGACGAACAAGTTCGGTCAGGGCCCGCTTTATTGTGGAGCGGGAAAGTCTCAGATCCTTTGCCATGGTGCCAATGGCGTACCAGCTCTCGCCATCCTTGTTTGCCCGGTCGTGGAGGTACACCAGCACTTGCTTGGCCCTGGCACTCAGCTCCGGGTCGCCGTAGATCTCACTAAAATAGCTCATGGCACGGTTTCCTCCTTTTTCGGCGTGCGGTAGTTGTTCTGGCGGGCAGGCGCAGGAAATGCCCGGTATATGACATCGGTCAATTCTGCCTTGCTGGCGTAGTAGACCTTTCGGGCGGCCTGCTGGGGTACCTGGTAAGGCTCCCCGAAGGTGATCCCCCACTCCAGGAACAGCCGCAGGCGGGTCTGCATGGGGTGTGTGCCTGTTTTCATGACGATGAAATGCCCCTTGGGGATGGACTTGAGCTCGTCCGGGGTCATGAGGGGCCGCTCGATCATCTGGAGGCTCTGGCTGGGGTCGTTCTTCCCCCTGGAGATGGAGCCGCTCAACACGGTGCGGCTACCCAGAGCCTTGGACAGCACTTTGGCGGTCTGGCTGTTGGGGGCGAAGCCGCCGAAGATGGTGTCCTGGCAGTTATCCGTCAGGATCTCCGCCCCCTCCTTGCCGTAGTTCTTCTCCAACTGGGCCAGGGATTGGATGATGGGCACCAGAGTCAGCCGCCGGGAGCGGCCGGCGGAGAACAGGGGCAGAATGTCGAAGGCGGGCATGGTGCCCAGCTCGTCACAGAAAAACACCACCCGGCTGGGCAGCTTCCCGTCGTGTTCATCCGCCACAGAGAACAGCTCCCGACTCAGGGTCTGGATCATCAGCCCAGCCATGAAGTTTTTGGTCTGATCTTCCTCCGGAAGTATCAGGAAGATGGCGGATTTCTTTGCGGCAAAGCTCTCGGCGTCTATGGTGCTGTCGAAGCACAGCACCTGCTCCAGCTCCGAGTCCAGAAAGGTGTTCAGCCGGGAGAGGACGGTGGACATAACGGAGGCCATAGACTGCTCGGCGGCAGTGAGGGCGGAGCCGGAGAACCACTTGGCCTTGTGTTCCTCCGGCAAGTGGTCCATGAGGAGCTGGAACTCATTCTTGCCGGGCAGAATGCTGGGGGCCAGCAGCTCCTGCACCAGTTTGAATACGGACACGATATGACGCCGCTCCCGCAACTCCCCGTAGATCCTTTTGGGCGGCAAATACTCTGCCAGCAGCAGGATTACGGCGGTGAGCACGCCCTCCGCCGCGTCGTAAAAATATTGATTTTGTGCAAAGTTCTCCCCATCCGGGTTGATGACGGTCTTGGACAGGATTTTGGCGTACTTCTCCGCCTTGGCCCGGGCGGCCAGGTTGGTGGGCTCCTTCCGGCATACGTCCATGTAGTGGTTGATCAGGGTGAGCAGGTTATAGCCATCTGAGCGGGTGGGGTTCCGAAGATCCACCACCGCCACCTGGTAGCCATAGCAGTCCCGGGCGATGGCCCCATAGTTCCGGGCCAGATCTCCCTTGGTGTCACTGGCAAAGAAGCTCATTCCGCTGGCACAGGCGTATTCCAAATTGGGGTATAGGAAGAAGGCGGTCTTGCCCACGCCGGAGGCGCCGATCATGAGGCAGTGGATGTCATCCGAATCCACCAGGGCCGTGAGCTGCCCCTTCTTTCCGCTACAGCCCAACACCAGCCCCTGTGCGCCTGGGAGGCATTCCCCCCTCCGCCACAGCGCGGTCTGGAAGGGGACGGAGCGGAAGGTCTTCTTGATTTCCCCCGGTGTAGCCCAGCGGGCGGTGCCGTGCTGGCCGTCACCCACAGTTTTACTCTTGATGCTGTCCAGGCTGCCCCGGCCGGAAAAGGTGGTGGTGGCGACCAGGGCGCCGAACACCGCCGCCAGCAGGAGAATCAGCATCCAAGTATCGTTATTCACTGCGATCATCTCCCTTCTGTTGTCTGTCCTCTGTACTTAGATTTACTTCAAATGTGACCTTCTGGGCGGGCCAAAATGAACCGGCCCCCGGTTCAGCGGCAGGGCGCACTCTCCCCCTGGCGGGCGGTGCGCCTCTGCGGCCTACATACTCTGCCCCATGGTCATTGCAGGGCTGGTCACAGTCTGCCCCTGCACCAGGTCGTCGTTCCAGTCCTTATGCACAGGGAGCAGGATACCGCTGTGGTATCCTGCTCCCTGTAACTCTTCCTGGATGCGCTTGGCCGCCGTCTGTCCGGGCTCGTCGTGATCCAAGCAGAGCACCACATCCCGGAGGCGGGTGTTCTGCTCCAGCATCCAGTGCATGGCCTGGCCGCCGGTGCCGCACAGGGCCACATAGCTGTGCTCCTGCCAGCCCTCTAGGTACAGCGTGAGGAAACTCAGCAGATCAATCGGGGCCTCGAACACATAGAGCAGGCCGTCCTGTCCCATGTGGTGGAAGCTGTACCGGGGCTTGCTGCCCTCTACGTTGACCTTGAAGGACTTACCCTGACTGTTGGCGCTCCGCTTATGGGCGTGGCGGGGGACGCCCTGCTTATCCGTACCCACAAAGACGCAGTTGTGGTATTGGGCATCCTCGTACAGCAGTCCGGCCCGGGCAAAGTGGGTGATCACCTCCCGACTGATGTGGCGATGTTTCATTAGATATGCGTACACCCGGCGCATATCGGTGTGGAGCGGCGGCAGGGCGAAGGGCTTGGGCGGCTCCTCCCGCTTTGGCTGCGCGGCGGGATATGCCTCCCCCAACTCTTTTCCAAGCAGGAGCTCCATAGCATCCTGATAGCTCATGCCGTAGTAGTGCTGGACGAAACTGACCGCGTGGCCGCCCCGCCGGGCAATATGGTCGTACCATTCGCTGCCCCGGACAGTAATATGATGGATCCTGGCCAGCCGGGACTCCCGCCCAGCGCGGAGCAGCTTCTCCCCCCGCCGCCGTAAAAGCTCCTCCAGATCCACGGAATTGGCCCGCTCTTTCTGCTCGTCGGTAAAGTGAATATAGGTTCCCATGTGGATTTCACCTCGAATCAAACGGTCGACTTCGGTTTATACTTCGTATATACTATCGACAGAGGAGGTGTCGTTCATGTACGCGACAATCCAAAAATGGGACAACAGCCAGGGCCTGCGAATCCCCAAGGCGCTCCTAGACGCAGTTGGTCTGAAAGAACACGACCGTGTGGAGCTGGTGCAGATGGATGATGGTATCAACATCCAGCGTGCCTCTTCCATCCCGCACCGCACCCTGGAGGAACGCCTTACCGCGTTCTACGGAAAGCCCATTGACCAGATCGACCGAATTGAGGCCGAAGAGCTGGATTGGGGGAAGGCGGAGGGCTCTGAGGCATGGTGACGATTTTTGAACAGGGGGACATCGTCTATCTGGACTTTGATCCCCAAGCCGGCCATGAACAGAAGGACCGCCGCCCTGCCCTGGTGATCAGCAACAACTTGTTCAACCGGGTCAGCAGCCTGACCATGGTTTGCCCCATCACCCACACAGACCGGGGCCACCCGTTCCACCTCCGGCTGGATGAGCGTACCAGGACGGACGGGGTCATCCTGTGTGATCAGGCCCGGATGCTGGATTTGAACAGCCGCCATGCCTCCTTTGTGGAGCGTGCTCCGGAGGATATCTCCTCAGAGGCGGTAGATATGGTCATAGGATTTCTGGAGCCGAAGTAGCAGAAGAAACCACGGAGGACTACCAGTTCAATGGCAGTCCCCCATCTTATCTTTGAGAATGCTGGGGGATTTCCTCATGGTCATCGGCCTTGTGTCCCAGGGCCATACGCTTCTCCCGGAGCATCCGGCGCCGCTTCCGGTCGATGTGCAGGCCAGTCTGGATGGCATCGGAGGCGGACTGCTCCCGGAAGATGCGGCCCATACTGTGGAACAACTGGAGGACACATCGGGCGGTATCCGCGTGGGATACCGTCCGATGTGTCTGTGTACGCTGGTGGTGCGCGGCCTCCTGTTGTGGGTGATGTGCCCCATGCGGCAGGCCCGATTGTGCAGGCGGTGTGCCCGACGGTGTGGGCATGTGTACCATCTCATCTGCTGTGGGATGCTCCCCCCGCCCCAGCTGGAGCGCCTCCCGGATGACCATGTTGCGCACGGCCTTGAACTCTTTCTGTTTGGAAAGAGGCAGGCGCTCCGGCATCTGCTCGGAGTAGGTGCGGCACACCTCTTCCCGCATCTGGTTCCACAGGTCATAGGCGGCCGCCACACACTCGTCCTTTGCCAGCTCATCCACAATGGAGTCCACCAATGCTTTGGTCTTGGGTGGCAGATAGCCGTAGACTTTTTTGCCCTTGGTGCTCTGCAACCGCTGGGTCAGCTCCAGCACCAGCCGTTCCAGGTTTTCATTTTGGAGCTGTCCGGTCTCCATCTGTGCAATCAGCTCTGCTATGGTGCGCTCCGCGTCCCGGCTTAGGGTGTCCCGGTATTCGGTTTTCTGTTCGTAGACGTGGAGCAGATCCTGTTGGAAGATCCGCCGGCCGAAGGCGGACTTCACCTGCTGGATACCCTGCCTGGTGAGGTAGCCCTCCTTGGGATCGGAGGAGAACACCACCATGTGGATGTGGACGCTGTCCTCCTTGCGGTGGAAGGCGGCGTACCAGTGCAGGTGCTCCAGCGGGATCTTGTACCCCCTGGCGATCTCCGGCGCGCAGGCGCACACCAGCAGCCGCCAGCTCTCCGCGTCGTTGTAACCCAGCCGTTCCGCGTCCTCCCTGCGGATGGCCACCACCGGCGTCCACACACTGCCGGTGTACTCCGCCACCTCCCGGACGGCCTGGGAGAGATTGCGTACCTTGCCCCCGGCGCACCACAGGCCGTGCTCACCGTTCAGCTGCACGCCGGGGCGGTGGGACACGTAGTCCAGGTAATTCTCCATCCGGCTCATGGGCTCCGCGAAGTCCTCCTGCACCTGGCGGATGAAAGTGTTGGCGTTTGCCTGGGTGGGCGCGTTGCAGTAGTCCTCATACTCCAGCAATTCCTCCGCGCCCGGAAAGTCCCGCAGCAGACGTTGGATATAATCGTGTTGCTTTTTCGTGGCGGGCTGGTCACTGTGCTCGCCCCTGATCACCTCCACGCCGGGACGGGTGGCGATGTAGCGGGCCCGGTTGGACAGCTTGGCTGTATCCCTGCCGCCCTTCAGGTAGGGGGACATGAAGCGGACGCGGCTCATCCGTCAGGGTAGACCTGTCGCTGGAGATCCAGCGCGTCGTCAAAGCGGATCTTCCCGTTGGTACGCAGCACCTCGTCCACCGCATAGGCCCGCAGCTCCCGGCGGTTCACCGGATCAGCGCGGAAGTGGGCGGCCACGGTGTGGCCCATCATGTTCACCTCCACGCAGAGCTTGAACAGCAAAGTGCGCAGCCGGTTTTCATTGTCTGCCAATGTACCCCGCAGGGTGTCCGCCAGGGCGCGGGAGAGGTACTCCGAGGTATCCTCCGTGGCCAGGTAGCCCATGTAGAACCGCAGGGCCTTTTCAATAAATTCACTGCGCGTTTTGCAGTTGTCCTCCTCCAGCCAGCTGTCCATCCGGCGGATCACACCGGGTGTCAGCCAGACGGCGGTGCGCTTTTTGTTTTCCTCTGCCACTATCATCATCTCCCCTTTCAGAAATACCTTGAATCAAGTCCACTGGTAGGGTAAAATAGACTTACCGGATCCCCGTTTTCTAGGAGGTGTGCTTCCGTGAGTAAAATCTATACTGTGCCCGAACTTCAGAGTGTGCTTTCCCCGATCTTCCGCGCCAATGGGGTAAGAAAGGCGACGCTATTCGGCTCTTATGCCAAAGGCGTGGCGACGGCACGCAGTGATGTGGATCTGTTGGTGGACAGCGGCCTGCGGGGCTTAGCTTTCTTCGGCCTCCTGGAGCAGGTGACGGAAGCGTTGGACACCCCGGTCGATTTGATCGACGTGTCCCAAGTGGAGACCGGGTCTGAGATCGCGCGCGAGATACAAAAAAGTGGGGTGGCACTCTTTGAGCAGTAAAGATCAGCTCGTTCTGAAAAAGATCAAACAGCACATCGAGTCCATTCTGCGCTATTGCCAGGGTGTTCACAATTTTCAGCAGTTCCAGAGCGACTCTATGTTGGTGGAGGCGACAGTATTTAATCTGATGCAGATTGGGGAATTGGCAAAAGTGTCCCTCAGCGACGAGGCAAAGGCACAGCTTACTGCCATCCCATGGCCGCAGCTGTACGGCATGCGCAACCGCATTGTGCACGGGTATGCGGGCGTCAATATGAACATTGTCTGGGACACGATCCAGATGGATCTGCCCAAACTGCTGGAGGAGCTCCAGAGTATCCAGAGCGAAAATTGAATCAGGTACAAAACCCGCAGGCGGAGCGTGCTCACTCCGCCTGCGGGTTTGTTTTGCCCAGAAAACAGGCTGACACAGCGGAACCCGCTGGCGCAGTAAGTGTTTATCTGAACCCGACCACCCCAAACAACCAGAACCTCCAATTCCGACCACCTGGTCTGAAACCCGGGAAAGCCCCGCACTGCGGGGCTTTGTGGGCGGGAGGCGGGCGCTTGCGACCACCTCCCTTTATCCTCGTACTAAAATCGAACGCCCCAAACTGGGGCGAAACCGGCCCCAACGGGGAAGTTTTCTGGCTGGGCGGGGCCCTGCCCGCCCTCCTCCTGAAACCGGCACACAGGGCGCACACGGGGCCGACGGCGTGCTCACAGCTGGGCCAGGCTGGGGGCCTGGCGGGGCTGCGGTTCCTCCACCAGATACCGGGCCCGGAAATCTGTCAGCGCCATGCCGGTCTGTTCCAGGCAGTAGGCGTCCATCTTTTCCAGCAGCGCGGCCTGCTCCTGCTTGGCCAGCGGATACCGGAAGGCGAACTCATTGCCGTCTCCGCACACCAGGATGACGTCTAGTGCGGAGCACGGCCGGCTGGCGTTCAGTTCATAGGCGGCGTACACGTTGAGCCAGTCGTCGTTTTCCGCGGTCGCCACGTGGGTGCCAAAGACCGCGTCCGGGTCAAAGGTCACCGGCATATAGAACTGGAGCAGCCCATCGCACTCTGAGAGCTCATCCGCAAAACTCACCTTGTCCACGGGGATGCGGCGCGTCCCAGCCGTGAGCTCCGGCGGCTCCACCTCCTTCTGCACCAGCAGATGGTTGTACTGCTGTACCAGTGTGCGGCCGGTACGGAGCTGGCAGCAGGCCTCCATCTCCCCGCGCAGGACGTCCCGCTCTTCCCTGTTGAGCAGATACGTGAATGGGTGCTCCTCCTCTCCAAAATTCCGGCAGAGGGTTATATCTATGTGGTCCGCCACATCCTGAAGCGCAAAATCATAGGCAGTATGGAGGTTCAGCCAATCACACAGTGAACTGGTATCCAGCTCCTGGCCAAACATCTCCTGCTGAACTTCTTTGCTGACACAGCCGAGCTGAAAATCCAGCGTGCGGCCGATGCGCAGGATCTCCTCCGGGAATATAAGATCCCCCGGCCGCAGATCCCTGCGGTGGGTCAGTACGGGAACACTCACAGGCTCATCCCTCCCATCGTCATTCCGCGCTCCATACCCTTCGCCTCGCCCTGTGGGCAGGGCCCACTCATTTCGCCGGAACTCCTCTCCCCGCCGAACCCGCTGTGCTGGGCTTCGGTGGGGGCCTCGCCATCGTTCTGCTGCTGTATCTGGCCGTGTTGGAGCTTCAATACCTCCAGAATCTCCTGGGCCTGCGCGTCCAGAAGGATGTTCCGTTTTGCCGCCCACTCCGCATAGCCGTCCAGCTCCACGCCATTCTCCAGCAGGGTTTCCGCCGCTGACGACGCGTGCTCCCGCAGGCACACATCCAGGGCTTCATAGTCATCCTGGCGCACCTGGAGCACAGACCGCAGCAGCTCCACCGCCATCCACTCGCTGCCCCTGGCGATCAGAGGCCGCAGGGCGGGCGCGGCGCTGCCCTGCGGCTGGAGCCCCTTCCGGATCAGGTTGGTGAGGGCGTGCAGGTCACAGGCCCTGGCGGTGTCATAGAGCAGACCGATGGGGGCAGCGGCAGTCTGCTCTGGTGGAGCCCAGCGGATGAGATCCCTGCCCATGGCGGGGTTTTGCAGGTAGGCATACCGCAACACCTCACCGGGCAGGGCGGGGGACGGATTGGCCACCTTGTCCATTGTCTGATCCAGCATCATCTGCACCCGCTGGAGATCCCCGGTGTCCACCGCCCGTTTGCAGGCATCCAACCAGACGTCCTCCGGGTAGGGTGACTTTGTCCCAAGCATCAGTCTGGCCATCCGTTTGCCCACTGGGCCTGGCCTGCCTGCCGCTGCGGCCAGCAGGCTGCCCCGCTCTTCCGGCTTCGTGATCTGAACTGCCAGGGAAGAAAACGCATAGAGCTCCCCATCCCGGATGGCCAGCACCGCCCGATCCGCCGTGCTCATGCGCAGGGGGCGGGCGCCCACCTCGTCCATATAGGCGGTGATGCTGCCGGTCATACGGCGCAGGAGCTGCTCCGTATTCGTCATCTGTGCCTCCTGCCGCATCCGCTGTTCCAGCAGCGCATCCATGAGTACCCGCTGCTCCTTCGGACTGAGATGGAGCACCACGCCCTCCGCTTTCGTGCCGTCTTCCATCTGCCGGTATCTGGCATAGGCACCTTGCTCACCGTGAAACGCCTTGGTAATGGCGGAGGAGATGAGGAACATCCGGTCCATGTCGGAGCCGCTCTCGCCCAGGGTCTTGCCCGTGGCGAAGCTTTTGATCACAGGCTTGCCGTCCCCCCCGTACCACTTCAGGTACACATCCAGGTAAATCCCCTCGCTGTCCCCGTAGTCCGTAGTGCAGAAGAGATCCGCATTCCTAGGGATCACCCTTCTGTCCTCCCAGTCGGCGTCCAGCAGAAAATACTCGTCCGGCAGATAGCCCATGCCCTCCAACCGGTGCTTCAGCTCCTCATAGACCTCCTGTCCAGTGCGGCCGCTCAGTTCAATGGTCTCCATATGTCGCTTCCTCCTTCTGCATCTGTGTAGCCTTGGATGCCGCCGGCCGCCGACGCCTGTCCCGGTCCGGCCGGCACCGGGCGTCTAGGTAGGCCCGGGTCTCCGCCGGTACATAGGCCTCGTACAGCTCCTCCAGCGCCCGCTGGAGCTCCTTCTGGGGTGTGCGCTTGTTCTTAGCGGCAAGAAAATACCGGAGCGCGTCCAGCCGCTCCGGTTCCATGCTCACCGTCAGTTCTGTTTTTTCCATAGTCAGCTCATGCCTCCCATCGCCTGCATTGTGTTTTTCGGAACCTCGGATGAAACTGCAGGCTGCCCGCATAGGGTGTTCCACCGGGCCTCTGCTTCACGCAGATACCGCTCCGCCAGCTCAGGGTGTTCCCCCAGCAGAGGGCGGATGTGTGGGAAGCCGTAGTGTTCCTCTGAAACGCTGCGGTCATAGCTCCCCAGCACATAGTGGAGAGGGACGTCGTCCATGGGGAAGAAATCCCCCCGAATGGTGCAGGTTCCACGCTCCGGGTCAATGGACTGGATGACGCCGCCACGGAGAGCAAAGTCTCCAGGACCGCCATAGGGTTCTGTAGCGGCAAAGAGCACCGTGTCTCCTACGGACAGCTCCCTGGACAGCAAAGCGTCCCGCATCTGGTCGATCAGCGCCTCGCGGCTTGTGGAGAGCAGCTTGGTCTCCGGAGCTAGCAGGGCCTGTGCCTGCCGGTAAAGTGACGCCGCCTGCTGCTCCGTCACCACCGGCCTCCATGTACCATCTGTCCGGGTGATCCGTTCGTTGTCCGGCAGCCCCGCCGCCGTTTCATAGGCGGCAATAAGGCAAGCCGTATTCTGGATTGAGTTCATATTCTCTCACTCCTCGTTATGTAGTTGGCAGGTAATATCTTGGATCTGTCCTCTGGCCGTTGACGCGCACCTCGAAGTGGAGGTGGGGGCCGGTAGACCGGCCGGTGCTGCCGGACAGAGATACGATGTCGCCGGCCTCCACCGTTTGGCCCACCCGCACCAGCAGTTGAGAGTTGTGGGCGTAGAGAGTGGACAGGCCGTTACCATGGTCGATCATCACATAGTAGCCGTAGCTGCTGTGGTACTGGGCGGCGGTGACGGTGCCGGGCAGGGCGGCCCGGACGGGGGTGCCGGTGGGTACCGCCAAATCCATGCCGGTATGACCCCGGGTCTCCCCGGTGAAGGGGTCCCTCCGGTAGCCAAACTCCGAGGTGACCCGGCTCTCCCAGCCCGCCCCAATGGGGGAGCAGAAGCCGTCCGCCCCGATGAAGGGCACGTCGGTGCCGGGGATCCAGCCCTCCGTTCCAGTAGATGCACCGTACTTCACGACATTGTAAACGCTGTCCGCGTTGGCCTGCTGTTCCGGTGTGGCTTCCGCTCCGGTAAGATGCCGGATGTTTTGCCAGACCTGCTGGAAATCTGAGATTGAGACGGCCACGGTATAGGTCTCCTGGGTCTCCACCTCATTCCCCTCCTCATCCACGGTGGTCACCGTGCGGGTGCGCTCCTCATAGGTGACAAAGCAATCCACAAAGGCCTGCCCGGCGTGGGCCGCCGGGTCATCCGCGCCGAAGTACAGAGCGAAGAACACCGCCTTGACTCGGACATCATCCAAGCCGTCCCCGTCCTCCATCTGCCCCTCTACGGTCTGCATGGCGGCATCCAGCAGGACAAAGCTGTCCCGCATCTCCTGGATGTATGCCTGATACTCCTCCGGGGTGCCCTCCGGGACGGCCCCGCCGTGAAAGCACAGATCCACCACAGTGCGGTTGTGCTCCGCCCCTCCTGAGAAGGTGGTGCAGAAGAAGGCCAGAAGGAGAATGATGGGAGAGAGTGCGGCTGTCAGCACCCACCCCACGGCCTTCCGGCTCTTTTCGTTGGTAAGGATGGACGCGGCAGCCTTGACTAAGATGGCGGGGCTCATGTGGCGCACCTCCCGCAGGAGCAGGGCAGGTTGTCCTCCGGGAACACCTGAGAGAGTGCCAGCTGCTCCTCGTCGTGCTCCAGGAAGTCCCGCCAGGCCCAGTTCCGGCCCAAACCTTTGATAGAGGTTAAATGAGGCCGTGCCCTGTCCTCCATGGCCAGGGCACGGCCTAACAGCTCCGGATATTTATGGTAGAGGGTGCGGATCTCCCGCCGCTTCATGCTGGGGCAGAAGAAGCAGGAGGACTTCCCCGGCAGGGGAAGCCCTGCCTCTTGGATGGCCTGGATACACCTGTCCCGATCCCACCCCCACTCCATGAGGGGGTATTCCTTCTGGTATTTCCGGTCCGCTTTGTCCCGCTCCCGCACCCGCTCCCGGCGCTCCGGTTCCCCGGCATCATAGCCGATGAACTTGACCACCCGGCCGCCGCCGGCCCATACCGCCCGGCAGCGGGGGTCGTGCCGGCAGAACTTCTCCTGGGGGAACACCTT
Source organism: Clostridium sp. ATCC BAA-442 (assembly GCF_964239415.1). Lineage (NCBI taxonomy): Bacteria > Bacillati > Bacillota > Clostridia > Eubacteriales > Clostridiaceae > Clostridium > Clostridium sp. ATCC BAA-442. The sequence goes on from NZ_CAXSQB010000005.1 coordinate 81,689, forward strand.
GTGCTTGAGGGAACACTTTTTGTAGCCATAGGCAATGGAGGGGAGGGAACCGGAGCGGAGGCATTCCTGCTCCAGGGTGAGCCGCTGGCCGTCCTGGGTGGTGTACCATACCCGGGTGATGGGCGGCATCCTGTGCTCCGCCAGCCAGCGGTCCATGATTTCCAGATAGGCATAGGTGTGGGGCTGTTCCCCGCCGGGGTCCGCGAAGAGGATGAGGTCTACCGGAATGCGCCTCTGCCAAAGCCCTAGCAGCATGGCGGTGCTGTTCATTCCGCCGCCATAGCCCACCACGTTCATCCTTCTCCTCCTGTGATCAGCGCGTGCTTGTGGGGCGGGGCATGGACGTCCAGCAGGTTGCGGTCCGCGCCGGACTTGAACAGGCAGACGCCGTTATTGGGGGAACTGATCAGATCGTACTCGGCGCTCTCCAGCTGGAGGTTATCCATGTAGAACTTCTTGTCCACCTTTCCCCCGTGGAAGAGGAACTGGTGGGTGGGGATGGCAAACAAGGGGCGGGTCAGCTCCCGCACGCCCTGGATATCGAAATCCTCCAGATTTTGACTGGCCAGGATCAGGGCGGAATCGCGCTTTCGCACCCGCTTGAGGCAGTTGCGGATGTACTCAATGGTGGTCAGGTTGGACAGCCAGAGGTAGAGCTCATCCAGGGCAGCCACAGTGTTCCCCTTGGTGAGGAGCTGGTCGCTGAGGTAGGACAGCAGGTTGAACAGCAGGGCGTCCTTGACGGAGGAATTGGCGTGGATCAGGTCCTTGACGCCAAACACCAGAAACCTGGTGCTGGTGATGTTCGTGCGGCCATTGAAGTAGACGCTCTCCGCCCCCCGGCACATGGAGTGGAGCCCCAGCAGGAGCTCCCGCAGCAGTTCCCTGGGATACAGCGGGCTGTCCTCCTGGTCATAGTGCTCGTAGGCGTCCTCCAGGACGGCGTACAGATCCTCCGCAATGGGCCAGTCCTCCGGCTCCAGGGCGGAGAAGTCCGCCTTGTCCGAGATGCCCCACTTCCGGTACAGCCGCTCCAGCATCAGCTCCAGGGTATCGATCTGTTGGTGGGTGAAGGGCTTGTAGGCCCGGAAAAAGTCCTTGAGGAAGGAGATGTGCTGGGACAGGGGAGATTGCTGGCGGAAGGCATTGGGCACAGTTGGATCGTCATCCCTGTCGTCGCCAACATCCCACCGCTTGGCCTCCAGGAAGTTGATGCGGTACTGCCCGCCCATGAGGTCCGCGTAACAGCCGCCCAGCTTGTCGCAGAGCCAGGTCAGCTCCTGCTCCGGGTCCAGGCAGATCACCGTCTTGCCGCTCTCCAGCAGGTTGCAGAGGAGCAGCTTGAGCAGGTAGCTCTTGCCCTCGCCAGAGTTGCCCAGGATGAGCACGCTGGAGTTGGTCTTGTCCGGTGTGCGGCGGTCCAGGTCCAGCAGGATGTCCGCACCATAGTGGTCATTGCCGATGTAGAACCCATGGGGATCGCTGCGGCCGGAGTAGTTGATGGGATACAGGTTGGCGGTGGAGCTGGCGGGCAGCACCCGCTCAAACTGGGCGCCCAGGGCGTTCCGCCCCGCCGGGTTGGCGGAGAGGAAGCCCTCCTGCTGGCGGAGGAGCAGAGGATCTGCACTGAGCTTGGCCCGGGTGAGCTCGGCGCCCACCTCGTCCCGCAGCAGCCGCAGCTCCTCGGGGCTTTTGGCGGCCAGCTCCAAGAACACGGCGCAGTGGATGAGGGGCTCCCGGTTCTTCCGGGCGCCGGCAATGATGGCGGCCACATCCTGGAGGTTGGCCTCCGCCGTGACACTCCGCTTCAGGTTGTCCTGATTGCTCCGATCCAGCCGGTTCTTGTTGACGGCCTTATGGTAGATGGCGTCCTCCTCCGCCGCTGTCACCTGGCGGGCATAGAGATGGAGGGTGACGCCGGCCCGGTTACAGATGTGGGAGAGCAGGGCCAGCTCCTCGGTGGCGGCGGGGTAGCCCCGGAGGGCCAGGACGCAGCGGTACAGCCCGCCCAGCACATAGGAGTCCGTGTTAAACTTCACGGCTGCTGGGGCAATCAGGTCCAGAAAGTCCTTGGGCTGGAAGAGCTGCGCTGGTTTTTCCACCGGTTTTTTCCGCTTCTTCTGTGCTTTAGCCATGCTCTGTCACCCACCTCTCCCCGTCCACCTGGTCAAAGTGCTCGGTGACCACGTCCTGCTGGTAATACACCGCCAGGATGCGCTTCACATCCTGCTCCCCGGCCAGGCAAACGTGAAAGCCGTGATCCTGGATCTGCTTCTCCAATCGCCGGGGCAGCTCCCGATCCTCTGCGGCCTTGCTGTCCAGCCGGCAGACCAGGACGAACTCCCGGGAGGCGGCGGTGGAGGACTGGCGTGCGTCCAAGTGCTCCATATCCTGCCGGAGCAGCTCCCGCAGGGCGGGAGACGGTTCCTCCTCCAGCCTCCTCTGGTAATACTGCTTGTTTTTCAGAAATGACTCCCTGGAGTCCAGGGCCAGCAGCTCCAGGGATGCCATCCCCTGGAGAAGCCCGGTGAGGGCCCGCACCCGGCCCCGGATACCCTTCGGGGACAGGATGGACAGGTTGTCCGGCCGGAGCAGGTAGAAGAGCAGTTCGTCCCTGCCGCACACCGCGCCGTGCTCCGTCAGGCGGGTGACGCCCATGAGCTGCCGGGTAGTCTGCCGCTGGCGCAGGAGCTGCTGTTCCTTTCTATTCATTGTTATGACCATTCCTTTCCGCTACGCTTCAAGGCACCAAAGGGAATGAAACCCGGGACCACTAACGCAGCAAGTCCAAATTTGTTAAACTGTACTTGAGGAAGCAGGCATACTACAGAGCACGTGGGGGTGAGTAGGCCTAGCTTTAGCTGGACTGAATTGTTATGTGTGCCGGACGCTCTTTCAAGCACCAATGAGTAGGGCTTTGCACCCTGTAACCTTATCTTTGGAGAGACGGACTACTTCAATCTTTCAATGAGCATCCAGTCCCTGCCTGTTGCCTCGAATCCTGTTTTGAGGGGATGTGCTATGCTCAAAATCGTTTACCGTGTCTGCTGCGGGATGGATGTCCACAAATCCTTTGTCGTTGCCTGTATCGCTGCTACCAATGAGCAAGGCGTGACGACCTACAAGAGCAAGCGGTTCTCCACCTTTACCGGAGATTTGCGCCGCTGTGCTGCCTGGCTGGCCGAAAACAACTGCAAAGATGTGTGCATGGAATCTACCGGAAAGTATTGGATTCCCATTTACAACATCCTGGAGCACACCTGCAATATTGTCCTCGCTCACCCCAAATATGTGAAAGCCATCCGGGGTAAGAAAACAGACAAGCGGGACGCTAAGTGGATTGCCGACATCTTCAAGCACGACCTTGTAGCCGGAAGTTTTATCCCTCCGCCAGATATTCGTCAGCTTCGGGATTTGGTACGTTACCGCTGGAAACTCACCAACTTTACTACCGGCGAGAAAAACCGGGCGCAAAACTGCCTGACAGTCTCCAATTTCAAACTGGATGATGTGTTCTCAGATGTGTTCGGTAAGGCAGCCTCCGCAATCACTGCCCGTATTCTGGAAGATCCAACGGAGAAAATTACGGATATTTCTGGTTTCCGAACCAAAGGCATGAAAGCGACTGACGAACAGGTGCTTGCCGCCGTAGACGGTGAGATGTGTGCTGAACAGGCTGAAAAGCTCCGCATCATCCGTTCCCACATGGACAGCCTGGAACTGTGCAAGCTCAATCTGGAATCCCTGATTCTGTCCACCGCTGAGAAATACCTTCCCCAGTTCAATCTTGTTATGTCGGCGCCGGGTATCCAATCCTTTGCCGCTATCGGCATTATCTCTGAAATCGGAGTGGATATGTCCGTGTTCCCCACCTCAAAGCATCTCTGTTCCTGGGCTGGGCTTACGCCGCAAAACAACGAGAGTGCCGGCAAGAAGAAAACCACCAGAATCAGTCGAGCCGGAGCCTACATCAAGCCCTTGCTGGTGCAATGTGCGCTCTGTGCCATTCGAGCCAAGCAGTTCCCGGAAGTCCGCAACCGCTATCTCGCTCTCAAAAAGCGCCGGGGACACAAGAAAGCCATTATCGCAATTGCCAGGATGCTCCTTACAGCTATCTACAATATGCTCAAGAAAAATGAGCCTTACAATCCTGAACTATACCGGCAGGCAGACCGGCCTCCCACACATCGTGAGGTTTCTGTTGAAGAAGCAATTTTTATTCTTCAACGGCAGGGTTATTTGGTGACTGCGCCCAGCGTTACTTAGAGCCTAAATATAACCTGAAATTTGCCCGCTTCCTGGGGGCTTGGTTTTATGCGTCCTTTTTCGGAATGGTACTTAGACTACAATGTTTCAACCTTCTGCCCCCATTCATAGTATTGCTGCTGCAGGAACAGAAAGCAGGCCGCCCGCCGCAGGAAGTCCAGGACGCTGGAGCCCTCCACCTGGATGGCGAGGAAGGCGTACAGCACGGTACCCACCAGGGGCAGCATGGTCCCCGTCTGGGCCAGCGCCAATACAGAGAGCAGAAAGGCCACCCCGATGATGGCCACGTCCCGCAGCTGCCACAGCCACAGGGTGGCCTTGGCCTTCAGATTGTCTGGGTAGATGAACAAGAAAACACCTCCAAAACAGGAAGGGACCCAGCCTGTCCGGCCAGGTCCCTTCCTGTGGGTTTATTCCGCTGTGCTGTCCTCATCTGCATCCTCGCCCTGACTGGTGGCATCCGTCTCGGCCTCGCCGTCAGGCTCTGCAGAGGCATCCGCATCCACCCGCTCCTCCTTGGCCTCCGCCAGGGCCCTGTGGATGCAGTCTAGGAAGAATGCGTTTTGTTTGATACCCCGCTCCTGCAAGTAGTCCTTGAACTTCTCGAACAGTTCGCCGGGCACCTGGAATGCTACCGTTCTCTTGTCTCCGCTCATCGTAGTTTCCTCCTTCTGATTATCGTAGAATGTCTGGATCAACCAGGCCATATACTGGCCCAGTGTTTTGCCGGATGCCTCCTGCTTCTCCCGCACCCGGGCGTGAAGCCCGGCGGGGATGGGTGCACAGAGGTTCTTCACATTTTCTTCCATGGATTGGCCCCCCTTCTGTTTGGTAACGCAAGTATATCGATCCCGGCGTTAAATAGCCATCACCAACAGCAACAAAGATTGTGCCGAAAACCAAGCATAAGCAACATGCTATTTGACGGCCTGGACAATGGTGCGGGTGGTGTTGACAGCAGCCTGGGCGGTATAGACGGCACTCATGATGTTGGCCCTGGTGGTGGTGTCCAGGCCGAAGGCCCCGGCGATGCGGGGTACCTCTCCGGCGGCCAGCATGAGGCCCAGCCCCAGGAGGGCTTTGTCACTGAATACCATGAGCCCCGCCACCAGAATGGTGGCCTGGAGGAAGGCGGTGAGGCACAGGCCGATGACCTGCTTGCACCACTGGGTGAAGCCGTCCGTATAGCCCCGGGGGATGGAGAACATGTACAGGGAGCCCACGGCAATCTGGATGAGCAGGATGCCGCCCCGTTTGAGATTGCTGAAAAACACCTTGATCACCGCATAGGCCATGAGGATCATGGCAAAGAGGAGCATGATGGGGTTGGTACCCAGGCCCCATTTGGCCTGGGCGGCGATGTCCATCAGGCCGGCGCCCTCCAGATCTGTGAGGATTTCATTGCCCAACTCCCCGATGCTCTTTCCCGCCCCTGTGATTTCTATGGCGAAGGTACCCTGGAGGGAGACGGAGAGGGCGTACAGCCGGACGGGCACAGTAGTGAACAGGCCGATGGCAAAGAAGCCCTTGATGGCGTTGAGGGCGGGCTGCTGGAGATTGCCCCGGCCAGATGCGTACTCAATGCCGCACTCAAAGGCAGATACCACCACGCTGACGGCAAAAAGGGCCCAACCCAACTGGGAGAAGAAGCGCACCACTGACCGCACCCAGGAGAGGTCGAACAGCTCCACCCCCATGTTTCCCATCTGGGCGAAGAAGGCGCCCAGGAAGCCCACCATCTGGCTGTAAAACCAGTCCAGGATGGACTCCATCACCGGATTGGCCACAAAGTCCCAAATAAACACTCGCCTTCACCGCCTCAGATGCCTACGATATTCCAGATGTAATTGGGGGCCAGCAGCACGAAGATCAGGCAGACGAACAGGATGGCCGCCCCCGTCCACTCAAACTGGCCGTGCTTGCGATAGTCGAAGAAGCACAGTGCCACCTTGACAAAGAATGCAATCCCCAGCACCATGGTGAGGGCGGGGAAGACCACAGTATCCACCACAGTCTTGATCTGGCCGGCGGCGTCTGTCCAGGTCTGCTCCACGGCGTCCGCCACATTGCCGGCGGAGGAGGCGAAGGCCGGGACCATGCACAGGGCGGCCACCACCAGGGCTAGGAGCAGGATTCTGATGCTCTTTTTTCTCAAAGTCACTTTCGTAGCACCTCCATAAAATTGAAGGGCCGCCCGGGTTGGGCGGCCCTCCTGAAGATGGGTTGCTGGAATCAATAGCCGGTGCGGGGCAGGGGCTCAGAGGGCTTGTAGACCCTGGTCACCCACCGGGAGGTGGCCATAATCCACTGGCCGTTGTACACACCGCCCACGTCCGCCTGGTTGACGAATTGGCTGCCGCCGGTAAGCCAGGCGTAAACGGTGGCATAGACCTGGGGCGCCTCCACCTGCCGGAAGTTGGCGGGCACCACTCCGAAAGACATCATAAATTCGGTGATGTACTCGTTGGAGGCCAGGCCTAGGGCGGCCCCGGAGACGTCCAATACATAGTTCTGCTGGGTGCTCAGGTTGTCCGCCAAGGTGCGCCAAGTGCCGCCACTCAGGTTGGTCTTGTAGACCACCTTATAATTGCCCGGCACGTTGTAGGTGCCAGTGACAATCTTGTCCAGCCGCACCGCCTGGCCGGGCAGGGTATCCCTCCAGAAAAATGAGGTAAGGCTGGTGGTGGAGTTGTTGCCGATGCCGCTGAAATCGTAGCGGATCTGTTGGCCGGGCATAACCTCCACATAGCCGGTCTTTTGGATGCTTACATTGGTGTAGAGGCTCTTGTTGGTCATGGCTGCCTTTACGATCTGCCCTTCAAACTCAATCTCCACCTCGATGGGGGTCTTGTCCAGGCCGTAAAAGTCTGCGGCCTTGGATTCCACGATTTTGTAGCGGCCCAGGGGGAGAGGCCGGGAGGATGCAACACCGTTCTTGTCCGTCTGGATGGTGTCCACCAAGTTGCCCGTCCGAGCATTGTAGATCTCAAACTCCGTGCCGGGGATGGGGGTGCCGGCGGGCCAGCCGTTGACACTGTTGTAGTCCGCGGAGGTCTTTGTTATCTGGATCTGTCCAGTGATAGGGGTGTTCTCCCACTCCACCTCGGTGGTTTCCCCAGACTCCACATAGACGGTCTTTTTCTCCGTGTCGGGAACGTACCCCTCGTTCTCTAACTCTCTGAGATAATACCGTCCGGCCTCCAGACCCTCGATCAGTACATACCCCTCGTTATCCGAAGTGTACTGGCCGATGGGGGTATTGGCGCTGTCATAGAGCAGGAAGCTCACCCCATAGATCCCCTCGCCGGTGGTGCTGTCCGTCTTGTGGATGAGGATGCCGCTGACCGGCGTGTTCTCCACCTGTATGACTGTGGTTTCTCCGTTTTTGACCTCAAAATAATGGGGAGTGTCGTCCAACTTGAAGCCCTCCGCGCTCTCGGTTTCCACGGCATAGTACGATCCATTCTCCAGGGACAGGAACACCCGGCCATTTTTGTCGGTGGTCACGGTATCCACCAGGGCGTCGTCCATGCGGCGGATCTCAAAGGTAACGTTAGGGATGCGCTCCTTGGTGTTGTCCGCGTTGACCTTGATCAGCTCCAAGCCGCCCACAGGTTCGTTATACACCGTGATGGTCTGGGTGTCGTTGGGGTTGATGACCACCGTTTGGGTACGGGTCTCCTCATGGATGGTATAACCCTCGATGGTCTTGGTTTCCGTGATGATGAATGTCCCCACCAAACCGTCAATGATGATCTGGCCGTTTTCATCGGTGCGGTAGAGGCCCATGCTGGAGGTCATGCCGCCGTTGTCGTCCACCACCGTGCCGTCCGCCTCGGTGATGGTAAACTCTACCCCCTCCAGGGGCTCATGGGTGACGGAATCCAGCTTGTTGATGACAAGGCCGCCCTTGGGGGTGTTGGTGATGACCACCGTTTGGGTGTCTCCACCCTCCCCGATGACTACATTGGTGGAGGGGGCGTCCATGACGTACCCATGGGGCGCCTTGATCTCCGTGAGCACGTATGCGCCGGGGGCCAGGTTGGTGATGCGGATCTCACCGCTGCTATCAGTGGTAAACACCCCGTTCTGGGTCAGGGTGCTGTCACCGATCACCCCGTCCAGGCCCACTTCGCACCCCGACGCGGTCGTGACGCGGAACTGGGCGCCGGCCAAGGGCTGACCGGTCACGCTGTCCCGTTTCTGGATAATTAGGGCCCCATGGGGTTCATTTTTGAAGGTAAGGGAAACGGTGCGGCCCGCCTGGATTTGGATGGTCTGGGATTGGGTGTCGATCTCGTATCCGGCCGGGGCTCTCGTCTCCGTGACAATGACGCTTTTGCCCGGCTCCAGGCCGTCAATACGGATTTCGCCATTTTCGTCGGTGACAAAAATCCCGTTGCTATCTCCGATCATGGTGCCGTCCGCATAGGTGATTTTGAACTCAGCATCAGGCAGGGTCACGCTGGGGTTGGCCGAGCACACCTTACGGATGAGCAGATTCCCGTCCGGCATGTTTTCAAAGCGGACAGTGATGACACTCTGCTCCCCGTTGTCTGCCAGGTAGACGGTCTCGGAGGACTGGATGATGCTGTACCCCTCCGCCGGATCCACCTCCTCCACGATGTACGATCCTGGCTTCAGGCCCGTCCAGATGGCCATGCCGTTGGAGCCGGTCACCTTCTGGCCGATCACCGTGCCGCCGGTACCGGAGGCGCCGCCCAGGTAGCGGAGCTGGAAGGTGGCCCCACCCAGGGCTTCACCGGTGACACTGTCATATTTCTCCACCACAATGGCGTTGAGGGGCACATTTTGGAAGGTCACCGTCCTGTCCCTGCCGCCGGTGATGTAGAACTCCTGGGTGGCGGGTTCTTTGATGGTGAAGCCAGGGGCGGGTTCCAGCTCCGTCACCTTGTACCAGCCGTCCCGCAGGCCCTCCAGCACGATCTGGCCGCTGGCGTCGGTGAAGTAGGTCCCCAGGTCGTTGAGCTCGCCGGTGTCGGTGCCATTGCTGCCGTACCAGACCTGAAATTTGGCCCCCTGGATGGGGCTGCCGGTGATGCTGTCTACCTTCTGGATAGTCAGGGTGGGCTTTTTGTGGTTCTCGAAGTAGACGGTGTGGTTCCGGTTGGGATAGAGGGTGACCATCTGGCTGGGGGCATCCAGCAGATAGGGGGCGGGTACAGATTTCTCCGTGACCTCATAAACTCCGGGCAGCAAATTTTCCAGGGTGGCCGTGCCGTCTGCCCTGGTCTTGATTTCATCCACGCTGTGGCCGTCCGCCGCCTTGACGGTGAACACGGCCCCCGCCACGGGTGCGCCGGTGTCGGCATCCTGCTTCACCACCGTCAGGTTGGGGCGGATGTCGTTCTCTAGGATGATCGTGGAGGTCTTGCCGGGGAAGAGCTCCACATGGTACTCCACCGAGTCGATGATGTGGTCTGAAACCGTATCCAGCTCCTTGACCGAATACACCCCTGGCTCCAGGCCGGAAATCAGGATTTCGCCATTTTCATCAGTGGTGCGATCCAAGTAGTGCGAACCATCCTCAATCCTGGCGATGCGGAAGGTCACCCCAGCCAGCCGGGAACCGTCCGCACTCAGCTTGATGAGGTGCAGGGAGGGCTGGACGGAGTTGGTGAACACAAACCGGGCTGTCTGGTTGGCCTCCAGATGGATAATGCGCTGGGCCTCATCGATGATGTAGCCGGGGCACTCCAGCTCGGTGACCACATAAGCCCCGGTGGGCAGCTCAGACAGGTCGATTTCGCCGTTTTGGTCGGTGGTGAACTCCGCCGGGCCCCACGAACCGTCTACCGCCTCAATGCGGAACTTGGCGTTGGGGATCACCTTGGAGGGGTTGGCGCTGTCCACCTTGACCAGCCAGATGCCGGGCTTCTGATCGTTGAAAAAGTATAGCTCTTTGATGCCGTCCCCGGCGGAGAGTTCGATCTCCTGGGGCGTGGAATCCACCAGATGTCCACTATCCCCAGTGTCCACCTCCTGGACGCGGTAGGTGCCCGGCCGGCAGTCCGTCAGCAGGATTTCTCCCAAAGCGTCTGTCTCATAGTCCCCCAGCAGCTCCCCATCCCGCCAGATGCGGAAGGTGACGCCGGACATGGTCTCATGGCTCTCTCGGTCGTACTTGATAATCTTCAGGCCGGGCAGGGCCTCGTTCTTCAGGGTGTAGGTGACGCAGTCCCCTGCCACCACAGTGGTGGTATAGGTCTGGGGATCCCGCTCCCACCCCTCCGGGGCGGACAGTTCCCGGATTTCGTATGCCCCCGGCTTCAGCTTCGTGAAGGTATAGGAACCTCCGGTGCCGGTGGTACCGGTATAGGTCGCGCCGCTCTCAATGTGCTTGATCTGAATCCGTGCCCCGGCCAGGCTGGCTCCGGTGGCCTCGTCAATCTTCTCAATCCGCAGATCGCCATAGGGTTCGTTTTCAAAGGCGACTTCGGCCACCTCACCATACTTCACAGTGACCTGCTTGACCGGCTCCTCGTCCAGCAGATGATACTCCGGGGGTACCCGCTCATAGATGGTGTAATTGCCCACTTCGGTGAGAGGGATAGTGATGGAACCGGATTCCGGCGTGGTGTAGACGCCGATGGTGTCCCCGTCCGGGCCCACCACCTCGAAGGTGGCGCCTGATAGGGTGACAGTGGTGCCCGCCTCATACTTGGTGATCTTGAGGGCGGTTTCGCTGGGAGGGGGCGTAGGCTCGTCTGGGTCATCCGGCTCGTCGGTATCCGAATAGTTAGAGATGGCGTTTCGCAGCAGGCTGGTTTGGGGATCGGTATCGCAAAGATAGCTCTGGAGCTTGCCGTATTCATCCGTTTCCTGGCAGAGGGCATAATAAACGGCGTAGCGGTAGACATCAGCAGAAAGGGTAAGCTGGACGCTGCCGCTCCGTCCCTCCACGCTGGCCGCCGGATACAGCACCTTAAATTGTCCACTGTAGCCGTCTCCGGTATTGGAGACCTTGACCTGGGTAATATCCTGTCCGTTCATGTCTGTAATTCTGGTGCCATCAGGTACGTCACCGGGATTTTGAAACTGGATATTGACGATATGGTTTACCACCCAAGTATCCGAGGTGGCAGTAAATACCTGCTGGAGATATGCTTCTCCGTCAAGGGTGACAGGGTACGCCTGCTCCCGGTCTGGAGTGACCGTAATTTGGGGTTCAGCCACATGATCCCAGGTCATGCCTTGGGTATAAATCCTGGTTGTGGCATCCAGAAGCTTTTCTCCAATTGTGCGTTCTGAGCCGGTAAGGCCGGGGGCCACGGTGATGTCGTTGATGTCCCACTCGGGGATCAGGTAACACCACAGGGCAATCTTGCCGGCGTAAAAGGCCTGATATTTGTTATCCAGCCCCAGTTCCTCCAAGGAGCGGTGGGGGTACATATTGGCAATCAGCCCCACTACCTTGGGATCGCTGGCCTTCTCCTCAGCCAGATAACGGATACTCTCCCCCTCGGGAACCGTTTGGGGTACGCCGTACTGGTTGGGGTTGACACAGTATGCCGGGATCTCCTGTTGCTTGCCCTGCGCATTTTCATATAAAAAGTAGGTATAAGATTGGGTCTGCACCTTGCCATTGACAGCCAGATAGTTCATGGAATATCCGCCGCTATAAATGTCCAGTTCGCCCAAAGCCTCTTCCGGAGTAGATGCCGCAACAGCGGATAAAGGCAGCATGCCTATGATTAGGACAGCTGTCAGCAGGAGCGATATTACTTTTTTCACAATATTTCCTCCTCGGTGGATTTAAACAAAGTAAAAAACGCCCCGAAACGGTTCGTGATTGGCCGTTTCGGAGCGGTAACACATCGTTTTGCTATTTTTGCTATGGGTGGTTACATGCCCATTACATTGTATTCGGTATAGAGGTATTTCCCATTTTTATAGACATCCCATGCCTCCACCTCAAACCGGGCCATTGGGGCGGAGTAGAAGACGCGGGTGAGCTGTTCGTCCCGCCAAGGCCAGAACGTCTGCACACCGCTGGACTCTGTAATCCCCATAGACAGGCGTAAGATGGGATCCCCCTTAGAGTTGAGCTTAAGGGTTCCAGCCTCCCATAAGTCCGGGCAGTTAGGTACGGCATTATACAAGGTATACAGCATCCGCCGGGTCTCATAGAGGTTCAGGATATGAAGTCTATCCCCAGTTTGGCTCTGGAAACGCAACACCTTCACTTCCGGCAGCTCCAGCTCTGGGAACTGGTTCCAGTCACAAGTCGGCGTGGGCAGCGGGGCCAGGGGCTCCCATAACTTCAGATCGGTAATCTCATAGGTGGTACCGTCATCGCAGAGCACCTTGTCTCCCTCCTGTAACCGGAGGGGCTCGTCCGACTGGGGGATGACGACCACCCCGGAGGGGGCGGGCGCCGCGCTTTCCTCTGTGTAAGGGGAGCTGGTGTCTACCAGGACACGGTTGGCGCCCTGGTCATACGCCACGCCGAAGTCTACCGCCCGGCCGACATCCCGGAGCTGCACATAGTTGTGGCCGTGGATGACATACGCTTCCAGATCCACCTGTTTCCCGTCCACATAGAAGGTTTGGGTGCTTGGGGCTGCAGTGAGGGCAGCCACCCCCGCCGATGCTGGCCCTGCCAGGGCCGCGCCGGCCAAGGCACCTGCCAATACTGCTGGAATAAGCTGTTTCCTTTTCATACGGTTGACCTCCTTCTTTCCTCTGCTGTTCTTGTGTTCCTTACAGCAACAACATACCGGAAATCTGGGGAAAAGTCTACAGCAAAGAGCAGTCCCCTGTGGAGAAAATGAGCCCGGAAACTCAAGCAGGTTACACAACCTCCACCGCCTGCACCTGCCAGCGGTAGGCCCTCTGATTACGCACGCAGGTGTAGAGAGTGAGCATGTTCTCGATAGAAGGGGCGGTGCCGCTGGTATCCGTCTCCTTGACCTTCTGTACACTGGTGACCTCATAGGTGCGGACGCCCAGCTTGGTGGTCCAGGTGATGGTATCTCCCCGTTCCAGGGTGTGAAGATCCCCAAAGTCATCCCGTACCCCCCGGTTGTGCCCGGCGATGGCGCAGTTTCCATCCCAGATGCTGGTGCCTTTGAAATGTCCCGCGCCCTTCATGAGCGTGGAGCTGTCTGTACCCTCATAGACCCGCACGCTCAGGCCGATGGCGGGGATTCTCAATGTCCCCAGGTATCCGCTGGAATAGTAGAGATCCGAGGTCACCGGGGTATAGCCTAGGGAGGTGGTCTGCTCCTCCTCGGTAGCCGGAGTGGAGCTGTTGGTATCTACAGAGGGCGGGAACACGATGGGTGTCCCGCTGCCGTTGACGGTGCCCACTGCCATGCCCTCCGGGGCCAGGTTGGGGGTAAGCCAGGTTCCGGTGTTCAGGGTATCCGCACTGGCGCTTCCAAAGCCCGGCGGGATGAGGGCGGCATTCTTGCTGATGTCCTCATTTTTCAGGGCCCCGCCATCTGCCGTATGTACCACCTCTACCGAGGTGGACTTGCCGTAGTCCGGCCCCTCCGGCGCGTCAATGGCGTAATCTAAAGCACCCGCCGGGGTGGCCATAGCTGCCGTCAGGCAGGCGGCCAGGCAAAGGGTGGTCAGCTTCTTCATTCCGTATCCTCCTCCTTGGATTCCCGGCGCCGTTTGACGAACAGGCAAGCGCCGATCACACCGCCCACAACAAAGACCACGCCCAGCGGGAGCAGGATGGCCGCCCAGTTGAACTGGGACAACCCGATCCCGGCCTCCTCCACAGATACGACGGGTTCCAGCGGTTCCCCCTCAAAAATGGCTACATAGCGCACCCGGTTCAGGGCGATGCGGCTGACGGTACCGGTGTAGTCTGCCGTGACGGTATATCCGGTGACATAGCTGCTGGTGGCGGTGCCGGTATAGGTGGCCACGGCGGTGTAGCGGTCTCCAATGGCGTAGCCGGACATGCCGGTGGTGTTATCCGTCCGCCAGTCAATGTTCTGGAGGGTGAGGGTACGCCCGTCCTCCTCAATGCTCTTGGGGATGTTGGCGGTGTCCTGGCTGGCCAGGTTGGGGTAGGAGCGGGTGGCGGACACCTCCCGGGTGGAGCTGCCGTAGCCCGCCGCCTCCACCTGGACAGTGTCCAGCTGAAGGGCCAGGGTACCGGACAGGCCGTCCTCTGTGACGAACTCCTTCTCCTGGGGCAGAAGGGTCAGGATGGACTCCATATCCTTGCTTTTACTCTCCAACGATACCGTCTCCGTGTGCGGACGGCTCTCATGCTCCGGCAGCTCCTGCTGGAGCAGGTCTGTCAGGGTGTAGTGGAAGCCGTCCTGCTCAAAGTCCGACCGGGGGATACCGGCAGGGTCCTGTTCCGGGGAGAGGTCATAGACCTTGCGGATCTCCGTGCCGTCCTCACTGCGTGTGACGGAGGTTGGGTAACAGACCTGCACCTTGGGCACTTCGGGGAAGGGCTCCGCCGCCAGGGCGGTGGGGAGCAGCGCCGCGGCTATCAACAGGCCGGCGGCGCATCTCAGAATGGTGTGTTTCACGATTGGGTTCCTCCTTCACATTTTGTCATATTTTGCTCCAGCCGCTCCAGGGTGCGCCGGGCCAGGAGTCGGAACTCCCAGGGCTCCAGCTCCAGGGGGCGGTAGTCGCCTTTGTCCGTGATGCCGTCCGCCCGCACCTTGAGCACCAAGGGCAGGACGGCGGCAGGTTCCTTGAGCACCGTGGGGGCCAGCCAGCCCTTGCCGGCCAGGTACACCCACCGGAGGGCGGAGGCAGGATTGTCGGGCACATCGGGCCAGAGGTATTTCCTCGCCAGCTTCTTGCGTCGCTGCTTTTTGTTGACGGGGATGGGTGCCAGGATTTTGCCCTCTATCTGGTAGCGGAGACCCAGGGCCTCCATACAGGTGCGGACGGCTTGGCGGGCCTCCAAAGTGTCTGCCCAGGCGGGCAGCGGCTCCCCCAGCTCTGTGGCCAGCACATCCTCCCCCTCCGAATCTCCCGGGAGTAGGGGCACATTCTTTACCAGCTCCAGCACGTGGAATCCGTCCGTCAGGCCCAGCACCTTCCGCTTGGTAATGGGGATGCCCCGGTAGTGCGCCAGGGCCTCCTCCAGCTCCGGGCGCTGCCGGACCGTCCAGCCTTTCTGTAGGAAGCCGCTCCGGCCCAGCCGCAGGTCGTCCATGGTGTAGTAATGCAGGTTCATTGGGCGTCCTCCTCCCGGGCCAGCAGGGCGCCCAGCCCGAACAAATCCACGCCGCAATGCTCCAGCATGTCCAGGAACTCCGCGTCATAGGATCGGAATACCTCAGACGCCCTTTTGCACGGCGTACCGCTGGACGGACGGCTGTCCAGGGCCAGACGGACAACCATGCCGACGTTCAGATCGTGGAGCAGCCGGATGGTCTCCAGCCGCTCCCTTGCAGTACCCTCCTGCCGGGTGAGCACGATGCAGCCGTGCTCTGTATGCAGGGTCAGCCGCTCCGCGTCCTCCAGTCCGGAGAGCTGGAGGGCGGCCCGGGGGATGGCCAGGGTCTTCTTGCTTGTGTCATGGCAGATGGTAAATTTCATCTTCTGTTTTCACCTCGTATTCTTAGTCCTGCGGCCAGTCCCACACCCGGGGCAGCCGCCCGGTGGGGGCGGACAAGATCCGCAGCTCCGGCCGGTCACTGGACACCAGTCCGGGGTTATCCAGCAGGGAGAGCTGGCGGTTGAGCATGGGGCCGGGGTCAAAGTTGGTCATGAGCAGCTCATGATACACAGAGTCCTCCTGCCGGGCCATGGGGTTGGGGCGGTCAAAGCCCACAATGTAAAAGTCCGGGGCGAAGAGGTCCAGAATGTCCGGATGGCTGTTATAGGACAGAACGATGTGGCTGTCCCGCGCCGCCGGGGCGCACAGGCAATCGTGGAGTCGGACGTGGTCCCGGAGGTCGAAGGAGGGGGCGTACATCCTCTCCGCCTCCAGATAGGGCGGGTCCGCGTAAATCACCGCGCCGGGCCGGGCGTACTGCCGGACCACATCGCAGCAGTCCTTGTTCTCCACCACCACGCCCTGGAGTGCGTCTGAGGCGCGTCGGAGCAGTCCGAGGAAGCGGCGCAGCTCCACGCTGCGCCCGCCGAAGCTGTTTCCGGTGGCACTGTAGCTGTACCGGATGCTCAGATAGTAGGCCGCAGCCCGCTGTACGTCCGGCAGGTTGGCCCGGCCCACCAGGAGCTTCTTCACCGCCTGCCTGTCCATGGGCGGGAAGTAGTCCTCTGTGATCTGGAGCTCCTCCTCCAGGTAGTCCATGGGGTCATACTCGTGGTTGAGGAAGCGGAGCACCACCTCGAAGTCCGCCCGGGCATGGAGGGGCAGGAAGTCCAGCTCCCTGAGCAGCGCCAGGGGCCGGTCCCTGGCACAGCGGAACAGGTTGACCAGATCCACATCCACGTCGTTATACACCCGGAGCGGGGCATACCCGACGCCCAGACCCAGAGTCACCGCGCCGCTGCCGCCGCAGACCTCCAGCAGGCGGGGCGCCTTCCTGGGGAGCAGTTGAAAGATATAGGGGAGCAGGAACAGCTTCCCGCCTACCCAGGGGAAGAAGGGCTTAGCGATCCGCCTCACCTCCCCCGGGCAGACGGAAGGCGCCCATGGCCCGGATCATGCCCGAGGATGCCATCCGCAGCCCGAGCTCCATCCTTTGGAGCTGAAGGATTGTGGTATACACCTCCCCGCTGTTTGCGGGGTAGAAGTAGCCGGTGCGGTCGCTGCAGATAGGCTCCCCGTTTACCCGCAGGTTGTGGACCAGCTTCCGCAGCTCTGTCCCGCTGGTACGGAACACCTTCACCAGCCTCTCCCCGCCCACGGCGTTCCGCTGGCCAAGGCAGTGCTTCTTCAGGTACTTCAGAAGCTCTTTTTCTTTTTCTCTCATGACGTCCTCCTCTGGGCCGTCCTCCCGAAAAAGGGCACAAAAAACAGGGGCCGCTGTCCCCTCCGGGAAAACGGCCCCTGTTTCGTTTTGATATAGATTTGATCTGGGGTTACATCTGCTGCATCTGCATAGGCGCCCGAATCTGAGCATGCGGGCCGAGAATGTAGGCCCTGCCGTCCGCTGTCTGGGTATAGCCCTTGTTCCGCAGCAAATCCAGCCCGTACTGTTCCAGGTTGAAGCAACCGGCAACTGCCGTGTCCAGCGTACTCCCTGCCGACCGCAGCTCCGCTTTCGCAACGTCCTGAAGCTGGTCTGTATATACCACATGGTAGCGGTTCAGGTGCTGAGCAACCTCCAGGGCTGCGGGCAGGGTGGTGCAGCCCTCATGCTCCAGGGCCCAGAGGTAGGTCTGGAGGAAATCTTTCTGCCCCTGGTTCTGTTCCTGGAGAATGAACCCTAGGTTCTGGCCGTCGTAGATCAGATCCTCCAGCCGGCCGGCATAGGCGTCCTCCAGCCCGGTGATGCCCGGCAGGCTGCACCGAGCTTCCAGCAGGGTGCACCCCCGGATGGTCTGTACGCCCAAAGCGTCCAGGGCCAGCTGGATCTCCCCCGGCCTCACGTCCATGATGTCGTTGTAGTCCGGCAGGGCCAGCCACACCCCATCCGGCACCGCGGAGGATGCCAGTTTCAGCCGTAGGCTCCAGCTGTAGTCCGGCTCCGGCAGGGCGATGCCGTCGTATACTTCTGGCTGCTCCCGCTCCGGGTATACCACATAGCAGCCTCCCACGAACAGGCCGGGGTGCTGTGCCTCATACTGCCTGCCCAGCTTGTCCAGGTCGATATAGTCCCGCAGCGCCAGAAGCCTTGTATCATTCTCCTCCAGGTAGTACAGGCCTAGATCCTCATAACTCTGGATGCCGCCCAACACCTCATACCCGTCCAGGCTGGTCAGCAGGCTGACCGCCTCTGTACTGTCCTGGGCGGGATGGCGCTGGAGGGCCGCGTCCAGGGCGATCCCCTCCCGCACCGTTAACATCTCCAGCCGTTCCCGCAGCCATGCCTGCTCCTCCGGCCTACCTGGGAGCTTTGTCAGTTCTTCTCTGTTCAATCGTCGTCACCCCATCCCCATGCCGCCCAGCATACGCTGGGGTGGCAGCGGTTCCTGCACCGGCCGGCCATCCACCCGGGTTAGCAGGCCGTAGTCTGTCAGCTCGCCCCCGTACTGCTGGATCAGCGCCTCGCCGTAGCCGTAGAGGTTCAGGTACCGGCACAGCAGGGCGGCATTCTCCTCCCCCATGGAGCGGCGCAGCTCCCCACGGGCCACGTCCTCCGGGGAGGCGGCGGCCCAATTCAGATTGTAGGCGTCCAGCCGTTCTGTCAGGGCCATGGCATCCTCCAGGCTGGTGGGAGGCGACGCCTCCAGTACCGCCTTGTACTTGATCAGCTTCAGCGGCTCCCGGTCCTCCAGCACGGTCAGCCGGATGGCCAGGCAGTTCAGGGTATCCAGCCGCTCCGGCGTGGCCCACGCTTCCGGAATCTGGGGCACCAGGCTGTGGAAGGCGGTGACGGTGCAGTTGGAGATGCCCACAGCCTCCATCTGGTCACGCACCTCCACCAGCTCCTGTCCGGCAGGGAGGGTGAGCTCCGCCCGTTCCTCCCCGAGCCGGAGCTCCAGCCGAAAGAAGCCAGTCGGGGCCTCCGGCGCGCTGCGGGGTTCCTGGCCCTTTTCGGGCTTCCAGTTCCCATCCGGTACCACATACCCCTGCCTGGTGAATACACCGCCCTCCGACTGACGGACCCGGCGGCCCAGGAGCCGGAAGTCCAGCAGTTCAAACACCTTGTCCGGCACATCCTTCACCTCGGGGATGGAACCGTTTGCCGCGTAAACCCGGCCCAACGAGGCGTCATCCGTGGCCTCGGGCACCACCTGGCAGTGCTCCGCCTGTTCCGCCAATGCGGCAAACATGCGCAGAGGGATGATACCGCTCCGGCTGCTTTCCAGCCTAACCAGCCCCTCGAAAGCAGTGCGCTGCCGGCTGTCCAGGCTGGCCAGCCGCTCCGCCAGGGCGTTGAGCGCCGGGAAATCCTCTCCCGACTGGAGGGTGGGAAACAGGCAGGTGAACTCCCCGTAATCCCCTATCTCCCAGAGAATGGCCGTATCCGGCGCCGGCCGCAGCCGATCCCAGGCGTCCAGCACGGCGTAGGGCTCCGCGGGAAGCGCCAAGGTGGTGTAGGCCCCGTTGTCCGGGTTGGACAGGGCCACCTCAAACACCTTATTATCCAAATGCCATTCCCCCCATCGTCGTTCCGTGTTTTATATCCTTCGCCTCGCCCTGCGGACAAGGCTCACTCATTCCGCAGGAACTCCTCTCCCCTCCGAACCCGCTGTGCTGGGCTTCGGTGGGGATCCCGTCATCGGGTGACTCCTGGACCTGCTGCGGCCCGAACCGCTCCGCCTCCGTCTGGATGCTCCAGCCCTCCGATTGCCACAGGTGGACGTAGAGCTCCCCACCGTCCACCTGGATCTCCCGCTGCTCGAACCCCTCGCCCCAGCCGTCTGACGCCTGGCCGCTGAGGTAGCCCTTTAGGCTTGTCAGTTCCTCCGGAGAGAGCCGACCGATGACCTGGCACTCGGCCACACCCCACAGCCGGCCGGCCCGGACCTCTGCCGTAATCACGGCGGAGCGCACCTTGGCGTCCAGGCTGTCCTGCTTACCATACCAGTGCATGAGCCCCCGCTCCGTCTCCTCCGGCATCCGGTTTTTTACCAAGGCGCTCAGGATGCTGCCCTCATAGTCCAGAAGCGTTCTGCCGTCCCATTCCTCACCCGTCTCATCCCAATCTCCCCACTCATTCCGGGCATAGAAGCTGGCGGTGAGGGGCATGTACAGCTTGAGCAGACTTGGTTCCGGCGGGTGGACGGAGAACATCTCCTCCCCAAGGGTCAGGATACGTTCACCTCCATCGCTCTGCCGGACATGAAACCGGCCCTCGTCATCGATGTGCTCCAGAGTACCAGCCTCCTTCAACGTGTTTCTGGGATCATCCAGCTTCCAGGTCTGGATCCGGCTGCCCGCGGGGAACTGGCCCCGTAGGAAATCCAGCCACTCCTTCGATACATCCTGCATAATGATCTGCCTCCCTTCATTTTGCCGCAAGTGTCATTCGGATAGAAAAGGGCGGCTTCCAAAGCGGAAGCCGCCCTTCAACGGGGTTCTTGCGCATGCTCTGTTTTCTCTGATGGTTCATAGCTCTTTCCCGCCCTTTCTTCTGGTAAGCACACAACATACCACAGTGTGCCCGTGATATCCAGCAGTTTTTCACATCTGCTGGATGGCCGCCTGACGCTGGCTTCGCTCCAGCCACAGGGGATGATAAGCTATCTCTGTGATACCCAGGTCTGCATTGCAGGTGATATGGGCAGCCACGGCAGGGCAGGCCGGCGAGAGCTGGAACAACGCCTCGGTGAGCTCTGAGCCCAGGCCGTCCAGGATACAGTGGGGCCCGCCGGGCTTTTCGGCAAACTCCGGTTGATCCATGGTGAGGCGGGCCATGGCCTGGGTGGCGGATATGCCTGTTTCCCGGCCGTATGTGATGGCCCGCTTCAAGGCATGCTGCGGATTGAACCGCCCAAAGTCCATGGTGTAAAACCGCTGCTCCTGCCCGGACTCCGCAATGGTGCAGGTTGCAATCCGGCTGAGCTCCTCCGGCCGCTCCGGGCCAAAGAAGCCCATAAGCCGGCCCTCCTTTGCCAGGCCGGACACCTCTGCCGGTGTGCGCCCGGCCTGAAGGTAGACGGCAGCGGCGAACAGCTCGCTGGGCAGGGCGGCGTTTTGGTGCTGGATGATCTCATAGGCGCCCTGGAGGGTTTCCTCGCTGAAATTCCGCGCCACTACCCGCAGGGCGGTGAGCATATCGATGTACTCCGTCTCCGCACACTCCCGGTCAAAGCGGTACAGCGCCTCGGTGGTGACAGGGTTCGGCCTGGGAACCAGCTCATTGAGCTGCCGGATAAATTCTGTTTTCTGCATATTCTCTCCCCCTCGGTTCACATGGATAGCCCGCCCAGGGATGGCCCCTGGCTAGGCTGATTTTTGTCGGTCAGCAGTTGTACCAGGGTCTTCAAATCCTCCGGTGCAATCCGCTCCGCCGCCCGGCACAGCCGGTTGAGGCCATTGATGGACAGATGTTCCGATGGAATGCTGCGGATGACCTTGTCGGGCAGGGTGCTGCCCACTACCCTGGAGTGTACCTGGGGGCTGTCCCGTATACCGGTGCGACACAGGAGACGTTCCAGCCTGGCCGGGCTGTCCGGCAGAACCAGCAGAGTGCTCTGCCCCTCGCCGGAGGATGCCTCCAGGAGTATGACGAACTCCCGGTCAAGATAGTCCGGGAAGGGGCCGCCCTCCTTGTAGAGCTGTTCCAGCTCCATACCGTTATCATAGACCACCCCATAGGGGGTTACGGTACCGTGCTCGTTGAGGATCAACTTCAGGGCCTCCGCCCTGCCGTCTACCTGTTCCAGCTCGTCCACGGGCATGTGGCCGCCATGGAGCGTTAGGATGTGCGCCTTTCCGATGCCCTCTAGATCTGAGAATCTTGTAATTACCGTGGCCTGCTGGCAGCAGAAGGTAAGATTGATAAAGTCCGTCATATCAAACGTACCCAGCCTGACCGCCATAGCCTGGAACTGGGCGGCCTCATAGTCGTCAAAGCTGTCCAGCCGCCGGGCCAGGTAGTCCAGCTCGTCCAGATTGGCGCCCACCTTCTCCAGGCGCTTGAGGATGGGAAAGCCGCTCTCCAGCTCGTCCACCCGGCAGTCCCGTTTCAGGGGTGCTCCCAGTTCCATAGCGGCCAGGCATTCCAGGGTGCGCTCATATTCCATGACGGGGATGGGAAAGGGGATGGTCACCTGGCCATACTCCGGGTGCGCCACGTTGCTCAGGACACAGCGCAGCACCGGCTGTCTGTTCTGTGTGGTCACATCTGCTGCCCTCCCATCTCCTGGCCATGGCGGGCAATGTAATCCGCCAGCGGTCTGGGGTTCTCCTCCCCATACAGGTCATAGACCATATCGTCCACCGCCTTGCGCACCGCCGGGTCATCCGTCAGGGTCTCAAAGCGGAAGCCGGTCCCATCCTTTGTGGGCAGCTCCTCCCGGATGGTCCGGAGGTAATCCTGCGGGGCTGTGAACTCCATGTGTTCGCCGTTGGCAAAGGACACCCGGCCCACCGGCCTGTCCAGTGTCTGCTGGCGCAGGTCATAGCAGTAAAGATAGCACTGGTATTCCCCGGGGCTGGGGGTACACCGGAGGCAGAAGCGGTAGTCGCCCATCTCCGCCAGATACCCATAGCTCCGACCGTCCTCCGTGATGGCCCCGCCGTTCTGCCGGCAGAATTGGCCCATAGAGGGCAGATCCTTCAACGGCCCATCCTCCCGCACGGCGTCCACAAACTGCTGCAGGGCCTCCTTGAACTCCGGCGTGTTGAACTGCTCCCCATTGTGAGGCCACCAGGTATGGTAAAACCCCTTGCCGCTGGAGCCAAAGTCCATCCGGACATGGCCCACTGTACCCAATGATCTGTCTGTCTGGTCATCTGAGTAGAATAAGCTGGCCTCCTCACGGGTGGCCGGCCGCAGGGAAAAGCAGTTGCTATTTGGTTTCACCGCGAAATCACTCCTCTTTCACTTCTTGTGTCACCTGCCTGTCCGGGGCATTGAGCCGCCGCATCTCCGAGCGCAGGCACTTCCCGTCCTTTCCCCAGCAGAAGAAGCCGTTGGCGGGGTAGGGGCAGCCCACGCAGAGGGGGGAGCGGGTGCATACCGGCCTGGGCGGCGGTTCCGCCGGGTGCTCCGGGGCGTACGACTTGTGGGCGCAGAAATGAAATAAAATCTGGGCATAGAAAAAGGCGGCGCCTGATTTGGCGCTGCCCTCACATGGACGGTTCAAGATTTGCTCCCTACTTTCTATTAGATATTGCGCTGCCGCCGGCAGTTAGCCTCGCCCTGGGTCAGAGCGGCCTTTCCACTCCAGCGGAAGTAAACGGTCCTTCTCTGTCGCAAGGGCGAGGGGCTGTCCAAGGACAGCCCCTCCTGTATGCTTCCGTCTTAGGGCTTGGATAGCCCGCACTCTGCGATCCAACTATCCAGGTTCAGGCTTTCCGCCATGAGAAGGGCCAGCTTGTGCATCGCCGCCCGGTCTTGGGCATCCTCCAGCCTGGCCGTCGTCTCAAACAGGCCCCAGAGCAGTTCGGCAATCATCTTGCCGTCGTAAGGCTTCAGCAGTTCGCTGTTGGGCAGAGCGTCCTCGCTGCTCCCGCTGCGCAGAAGCTGCCGTTCTCTTTCAATCAGCTCCAGGCTGGCCTGCAGGCTCTCCCGGGGCACTCCCCAGGCTTTGGCAATCAGCTTCACGCCTGCCTCCATGGGAGCCTCATCCCCGATCTTGTCCGGCCCGCCCAGCGCCAGGGCATTGATTGCCTCCTCAGTTATCTGCTGAAGCAGCTTCTCCGGCGCGGGATGCTTCTCAATCTGTTTCATACGTGTGTCCTCCTCGTTATTTTTTGGTGGGCTTCTGACCACAACAATACCCGCTTTTGCGGGATAAAGCTATCACCATACGTAACGAAAAAAATGCCGCAAACCAAGCGATACCAACAATTTCTGTATAGAAAAAAGCGGCGCCTGATTTGGCACCGCCCTCATATGGACTGTCCAAGCTTCTGACTTTCGCTCTGCATCTGATCCTGGGTTCTTTCCGGCAGCTGGGCTGTGATCTGATCCAGGAGGCGCCGGCATTGGAACTCCTGCTGGTAGGAGGCGGGGCCCTCTCCATAGAGGAAGCCCTGCACCGCCTGGCGCAGCCCCTCCAGCTGCTCCCGGTCAAAGACCCGTTCCCTGGCCACCAGCCCGGAGCGGAGGGCGAAGTCCTCCCTGGCGCCCTGATAGTCCTCCATGTAGTAGTGGCCGTTGTTGACCCCGCTCCGGTCATAGTCCCGGGCCCAGGTGACGAACTGGGCCCCCAGCAGCGTCTCTGTCCCGGCCAGCACTGTGCCGTTGAACTCTGCCAGCACCCGGTAACCGTCCGCCAGGCCATCCGCCTTCAGAGGTGCGGCATTCTCCAGAAGTGTCATGTACTCCATCACCGTCCCCGCCGCCTCCGTGACCTGGGCCAGGGCGGCCTTTGCCCTGCTGGTGTCCACCCAGGTGGGGTCATACCGGACGACGCCGCTCTCCGTGACCCGGCACAGGATGCGGCCGTTCCACTCCACCGGGAGCAGGCCGTCCTCCTCCAGCGAACGGGGCAGCAGCTCCCGCCGTCGCAGGGCGTAGGACAGCTCTTCGAAATAGGTTTTGGCGGTCATATTCATATTCCTCCTTTGGACTCAGCGTCCTTTTTCGATTATCGTTCTGTACCCCTGCCCGGGAATTTCACCATACCATCATCTCTATAAAAATCTATTCAGCAAAGCGGACACAAAAGTGTGCGCCCTTTTTGAACTTCCTGGGCAACAAAAAAGCGCCGGTCTGATGGTTGTGAAACCAACAAACCGACGCGCTACTTTTTGTATATATTTTTTCCTCCATTTGGCGGCCTTGGAGCCTGAAAAAGGGCGCAGGGGAGGGTTAACCGGTATTTTATGGAGCAATCCGGGGGGCAATGTCCTTCTGTGGCTCCATAAACCTCGAAAATATCTTTTTTTCCAGAACGCAAATTTCAGGAAAATAAAAAAGCCACACCCTCTGATACTCTAAGCGTTCCGCTTAAAATATCCAGATTGGTGTGGCTTTATGGTGACCCGTCGGGGATTCGAACCCCGGACCCACTGCTTAAAAGGCAGTTGCTCTGCCGACTGAGCTAACGAGTCATTTGGCTGGGATGGCTGGGCTCGAACCAGCGAATGCGGGAGTCAAAGTCCCGTGCCTTACCACTTGGCTACACCCCAATCTGGCTGGTTCTAAAAGCAAAGGACCGGAGCGGACGCTCCGGCCCTTCCGCCTTAAGGGCTTATGGGGTGGGTGACGGGACTCGAACCCGCGACACTCGGAACCACAATCCGATGCTCTACCAACTGAACTACACCCACCATATCGAATGGCTTTAGAAAACGATGGCACGCCTGAAGGGACTCGAACCCCTGACCCACTGCTTAGAAGGCAGTTGCTCTATCCACCTGAGCTACAGGCGCTTATGGAGCGGGTGATGGGAATCGAACCCACGCGACCAGCTTGGAAGGCTGGGATTCTACCATTGAACTACACCCGCATGGGCGCTGATCTCTTTGGCATGTCAGCCAGAAAATAATAGCATATCTCCGCATTCTTGTCAATGCTTTTTTCGAAAGATCTCGCACTTTTTCCACCGCCATCGGCCTACTCCCGTCGCAGCCGGGGATACATGGCCCCGCTGCCGCAGACACGGAAAAAATGCCGCCTTTGGGCGGCATTTTTCTAGTCGTTGGAGAGCAAAATGCGGTCGTTGTCCAGGTTCTTCCCCGCGCCGGCACGGAAGCGCTCCAGCAGATCGTCCACGGTGAGGCCCTTACGCTCCTCTCCGCCGATGTCCAGCACCACCCGTCCGGCATCCATCATGAAGGTTCGGCTGCCCAGCTCCAGGGCGTTTTTCATGTTGTGGGTGATCATGAGGCAGGTAATGCGCTCCCCCTCCACGATTTCCCGGGTGAGGCGGAGCACCTTCTCCGCCGTGGCAGGGTCCAGTGCGGCGGTGTGCTCGTCCAGCAGGAGCAGCTTGGGGGGCACCATGGTGGCCATGAGCAATGTCAGGGCCTGCCGCTGACCGCCGGAGAGGAGGCCCACCGGCTGGCGCATCCGGTCCTCCAGGCCCATGTCCAGCCGGGCGAGCTGCTCCCGGAAGAACGCCTTGTCGGCCTTGGAGACCCGGCTGAAGAAGGCACGCTGGTGCTTGGCGGTGCGGAGATAGGCCAGGGCCAGGTTCTCCTCGATGGTCATGTGGGGGGCGGTGCCCCGCATGGGGTCCTGGAACAGACGGCCGATCTGGCGGCTGCGGCGGTAGGCGGGCAGATAGGTGATGTCCGCCCCGTCCAGGCGGATGGAGCCCTCGTCCACAAAGAAGTCCCCCGCCACGGCGTTGAAGAAGGTGGACTTGCCCGCGCCGTTGGAGCCCACGATGGTCACGAAGTCTCCCTCGGCCAGAGTCACGGACAAGCCGTCCAGGGCCTTCTTCTCGTTGACGGTGCCGGGGTTGAAGGTCTTGGAGACCTTGTTCAGTTCCAGCATTTACTTCTCCCCCTTTCGCCCGGCCAGGGCGCGGCGCTTTCTGGTCTGGAAAGCCCACCACTGCCGGATGGAGGGGGCCGCGATGGCCAGGGCCACCACCAAGGCGGTCACCAGCTTGAGGCAGTCCACTGGCACCACCTTGGTGTAAAGCACCAGAGCGTAAACGAGACGGTAGAGGATGCTGCCCGCCACTACCGCAATGGCTCCCCGGAACATGGCGCCCCGGCCCACGATGGTCTCACCGATAATCAGGCAGGCCAGGCCGATGACCACGATTCCGGTGCCGCTGTTGATGTCAGCTGTCTTCTGGGCCTGGCCCACTACTGCGCCGGACAGGCCGGTGAGGGCGTTGGCCACGCACAGGCCGATGGTGATGGTGAAATTGGGGTTGATGGAGGAGGAGCGCACCATGTCCCGGTTGTCGCCGGTGGCGCGGATGCTGAGGCCCAGCCGGGTGCCCAGGAAGGCCACCAGCAGCACACCCGCCAGCACGGTGATCCCCCCGGAGAGGAGGATGGGGTTCCAGTCGCCGCCGATGCCGGTGGCGCGGAAGAGGGTGAAGATGGTATCCTGCTTGAGCAGGGACTGGTTGGCCTTCCAGCCCATGGCCATGAGGTTTACGGTATACAGCCCCGTGTTGGTGACGATGCCCGCCAGGATGGAGGGCACTCCCAGCTTGGTCTGGAGGAAGGCGGTGACAAACCCGGCGCAGGCCCCGGCCAGCATGGCGGCGGGGATGGCCAGGAAGGGGTGTCCCGCGGCGGTGAGGGTCACCGACACGGCACAGCCCAGGACGAAACAGCCGTCGGTGGTCAGGTCGGCGATGTCCAGCACCCGGTAGCTTAGGAACAGGGCCATGGCCACCAGAGCGTACTGGAAGCCCAGCTCCAGGGCGGTTTGGGCGACGTAGAGCACGGAAAAACGCTCCTTTCACAGGCCAGCGCCCCCGGCGGGAGCCGGGGGGCTGGCTTTGGTTTGATCTCAGTCCTCAGTGGTGGTGACGGTGGTGACCTGTCCCAGGCTTTCAAAGACGGCGGGGTCGATGGCCAGGGCGGCGGCGGTCTCGGAGTTGACGGTGATCAGGCCGCCCGCCACCTGGTAATAGTCCTCCAGGCCGTCCATGCCCCCGGTCATGGCCTGGTAGGCCAGATCGGCCGTTTCGGCACCCAGGTCGGTGTAGTTGACGCCGCAGGTGGCAAAGGCGCCGTTGCGCACGAAGGAGTCGGCCCCGGTGTAGTGGGGGATGCCGGCGGCGATGAAGTCCTCATAGATGGCCAGCTCGGCGGCCATGATGATGTTGTCGGTGGGGGTGAAGACGGCGTCCACTCCGTCGGCAATCAGGGAGCTGGCGGCGGCGATGACCTCGTCGTTGGTGTTAGCGGTGGCCTCGGTGTAGGCCACGCCCTTGGCGTCCAGATAAGCCTTGGCATCCGCGATGGGCACCTCGGAATTGGGCTCGGACAGGGAGTAGAGCAGGCCCACAGACCCAATGTCCGGATTCTGGGTAAACATCATGTCCAGAATCTGATTGGTGTCCAGGGCGTCGCTGGTGCCGGTGACGTAGTCCATGCCGGTGAGCTCCACGGTCTCCGGATAGGAGATGGCGGCGAAGATCACCGGGGTCTTGCTCTCCTCAGCGGAGACGGCGGCCACCTGGGCGGCGGTGGTGGCGATGGGGATAATGGCGTCCACACCGTCGGCAATGGCCTGGTCGGACAATTGGCGCAGGACAGTCTGATCCCCCTGGCCGGAGGTCACCTCATACTCGATCGTGATGCCGTTTTCCTCCGCGATGGCGTCCAGCCGGGCGGTAATCGCGTTGGCGATCTCGTCCAGGGAGGCGTGGTCCATCTGCTTGATCACGGCCACCTTATAGGTTTCACCGGCGGCAGGGGTGTTGGAGCTGCCGCCCGCCGGGGTGTCGGCGGTGCCGGAGGGGCCGCCGGAACAGGCCGTGAGGGACAGGGCCAGCGCGGCCGCGGCGGAGAGAGACAGGATTCGATTCAGCTTTTTCATGTTTGGTTCCTCCCAATCAAAAATTGGGGCGGCAGATGGTGCAGGATGTAAAAAAACGCTTCTGCCCCATTGCTGGGACAAAAGCGTTTCAACACTTCTGCGATACCACCCAAATTGACGTCAATGACGTCCACTCGCTTCACGCACCATCATGCGTGCCCGATGGATAACGGGTGGGATCCCGTCGGCATCTACTAGGTTGCCCGTTCAAGCCGCCCTCGGAAGGCCATTCGCCGGTCTCCTCTGATCCCGATTCCACCCTCCGGGACTCTCTTTGCATCGGAAACGCCGGGTACTTCTCTTCCTCACTGGTTTACCATGTGTGGTTGTTGTACCGTATTATACGCACCTGTTCCGGCTTTGTCAACTCTTTTTTTTGCGCAGGAAGGAGAATTTGGTCTCGGAGCACACCACGGCGATGAAGATCAGCGCAAAGCCCACGAACATGAGGGGGGTGGGCCGCTCATTGGCGAAGAGGATGGAGAAGAACACGCCGAAGGGGGCCTCCAGGGAGAGGAGCACGGCGGCGGTGGAGGGGGCGGTGTACTTCTGGCCGATGTTCTGGAACAGGAGGGCGCCGCAGGAGGCGCAGATGACCAGGTACGCCAGGCCCATGATCAGGCTGCTGTCAAATACGCCGGGCGTCAGCGCCGGGCGGGTGATCAGTACCCCCAGCCAGGAAAAGAGGGCGAAGGAGGCAAACTGGAGGGTGGTGAGGATGAAGATGTCCCGTCCCTCGGAGTACCTGGACACGGCCACGATGTGGGCGGCGAAGAAGAAGCCGCCGATGAGGGTGAGCACATCGCCCATGTTGAAGGCGGAGGCGTTGTCCCCGGTGATGGACACCAGGGCGATCCCCCCGATGCACAGGAAGGCGGCAATCAGGTTGAACCGGTCGGGGCGGCGCTTGGCGATGAACCAGTACAGGAAGGGGACGATGACGCAGTAGACGGCGGTAAAGAAGGCGTTCTTGCCGGAGGTGGTCTGCTCCAGGCCGAAGGTCTGGAAGGTGTAGGCCAGAAACAGGCAGAAGCCCATCACCGTGCCGCCGATCAGGTACTGCTTATCCAGCACCTTCCACCGCCGGATGAACACCACCGCCAGCACCAGGGCCGCAAAAGAAAAGCGGATGGCCAGCAGCCAGAAGGTGGGCAGCACGTCCACGCTGGACTTCATCACCACGAAGGAGCTGCCCCAGATGATGGTGGCCAGGATCAGCAGCGGGCTGGCGAAGCGGGCCAGGACGCTGCTCTCTTTGTGTTCGGTCATGGTTGTACCTCTCCTTTGACTATGATAAAATCAGGTTTACACACATTCACCGGGAAACGAGGGTTCGAGCATGTACTTATTCGACTTTGACGGCACGCTGGTGGACTCCAACGGCGTATGGGTGGAGATTGACAACGGCTTTCTGGCCCGCCGGGGGCTCACCCCCACCCGCGAATACAGCGACACCGTGGGCCACTCCATCTTCCCCATCGCCGCCCAGTTCACCAAGGACTACTACTGCCTGGACATGACGCCGGAAGCCATCATGGCCGAGTGGCTGGACATGGCCCGGGACGCCTACGCCCGCCAGGTGCCCATGAAGCCGGGTGCGGAGGCGTTCCTGGCCCGGTGCGCCGCGGCCGGGGAGCCCATGGCCCTTCTCACCGCCTGCGTACCCGAGCTGTGCCGGGCCGCCCTGGCCCGCCACAGGCTGGAGGGGTACTTTCGGCAAATCATCTTTGTGCAGGAGCTGGGCCTGGAGAAGCGCAACCCGGAGGCCTTCACCCGCTCCCTGGCCCTGCTGGGGGCCGAGGCCGGGGACTGCACCCTCTTCGAGGACTCCCCCGGCGCCTGCCGGGCGGCCCAGGCCGTGGGCATCCGGGCCGTGGGGGTGTTTGACCCCTTCTACGCCTCCTACGAGGCGGAAATGCGGGGGTTCTGCGACCGGTATATCACCAGCTTCACCGAGCTGCTGTAGGGGGCGGGCGGCCGCAAGGGCCGCCCTTATAGGTCTGGGGCTGCGGCTCAGACCTTCTTCATGTACTGGGAGGCGGACTTGAGCATCAGCTTCTTGGTGCCCACGCTGTCGAAGGCGATCTCCACCAGGGCATCGCCCCCCATGGGGGTGACTTTGGTGATGAGGCCCCGGCCGAAGGCCTTGTGCTGGACGCTGTCGCCCATGCGGAACCCGGGCAGGGCACCACCGGCGGGGGCCCGCCCAGCCGCAGGGCTCTTCCAGTCGGGGGCGGGCGCGCCGGCAGAGGCCGGGGCGGCGGCGGAGCCCATGGAGAAGCCCCGGTCGAAGGTGCGGCGCACCGGCGCGCGGCGGGCGGGGCGCTCGGCCTCCCGCTCGGCCCGCTCGGCGTAGGGCAGGCGCCCCGACTTCTCCACATACTCCGGCGGGATCTCCCCCAAAAAGCGGGAGGGCCGGTTGGAGTTGGTGCGGCCGAAGAGCATGCGCTGGGAGGCGCAGGTCATATAGAGCTTCTCCTTGGCCCGGGTCATGGCCACGTAGCACAGGCGGCGCTCCTCCTCCATCTCCTCGGCCTCGCCGATGGCGCGGATGCCGGGGAAGATGCCCTCCTCCACGCCCACCACGAAGACCACCGGGAACTCCAGGCCCTTGGCCGAGTGCATGGTCATCATCACCACGCAGTCCTCGCTGGGATCGTGGCTGTCCAGGTCGGTATAGAGGGCGATCTCGTCCAGGAAGCCCGCCAGGGAGGGCTCATCCACCGCGTTCTCCAGGTAGTTCTGGATGGAGGAGAGCACCTCGTGGACGTTCTCCAGCCGGGTGCGGTCTTCCACGGTGTTCTTCTGCTCCAGCATGACGGCGTAGCCGGTGCGCTGCACCAGCTCCTCGTAAAAGTCGGGCAGCTCCATCTCGCCGGAGAGCTTCCGCAGCTCCGCCATCAGCTCGGCGAACTGGGACAGGCGGGGGGCGGCCTTCTGAAGCTCCGGGAAGTCCTTCGCGTGGCTCACCACATCCCACAGGGAGCGGCCCTCCGCCTGGGCGATGGCCTGGGCCCGCTCCACGGTGGTGGCCCCGATGCCCCGGGGCGGGTTGTTGATGATGCGGGACAGGCGCAGATCGTCGTTGGGGTTGTTGACGGCGCAGAGGTAGGCCATCATGTCCTTGACCTCCGCCCGGTCGAAGAAGCGGATGCCCCCGATGATGCGGTAGGGGATGCCGTTGCGCTTGAAGGCCTGCTCAAGCTGGTTGGACTGGGCGTTCATGCGGTAGAGCACCGCGTGCTCCCGCCAGCCCCGGCCCGCGGAGAAGCCGGCGAGGATCTGGGCGGCCACGAACTGGGCCTCGTCGTGCTCGTTCATGGCGGTGTAGCAGTGGACCTTGTCCCCCGCCTCGTGCTCCGTCCACAGCTCCTTGCCCTTGCGGCCCTCGTTGTTGCGGATGACCGCGTTGGACGCCTCCAGGATGTTTTTGGTGGAGCGGTAGTTCTGCTCCAGCCGGATCACCCGCGCCCCCTTGTACTGGGACTCGAAGGAGAGGATGTTCTCGATGGTGGCCCCCCGGAAGCGGTAGATGGACTGGTCGTCGTCGCCCACCACGCAGATGTTCTCGTACCCCCCCGCCAGGGTGGAGGCCAGCAGATACTGGAGGTTGTTGGTGTCCTGGTACTCGTCAATAAGTACATAGCGGAATTTTTTCTGGTAATACTCCCGAACGTCATCAAAATTCTGGAGCAGGCGGACGGTGTCCAGGATGATGTCGTCGAAATCCAAGGCGTTGGCCTCCCGGAGGCGGCGCTCATACTCGGCGTAGACTTTGGCGATTTTCACCAGCCGGTAGTCCCCCGCCTTCTCGCACTCCTGGACGTAGTCCTTCCCCAGCTTCATGGCGTCCTTGGCCCGGGAAATATAGCCCAGGATGGAGCGGGGGGCGAAGGCCTTCTCGTCCAGGTTGAAGTCCTTCACAATGTCCTTGATCACCCGCTCGGAGTCGGCGGTGTCGTAGATGGTGAAGGAACTGGTGAAGCCCAGCCGGTCGATGTCCCGCCGCAGGATGCGCACGCAGGCGGAGTGGAAGGTGGAGGCCCAGATGTCGTTGGCCGACGGCCCCAGCATCCGCTCCAGCCGCTCCTTCAGCTCGCCGGCGGCCTTGTTGGTGAAGGTGATAGCGATGATGGACCAGGGGACCGCCGGGTCTACCCGGCACAGCCGCTCCTGCTCCGCCTTTTGGGCGGGATCGGGGTTCTGGACGTAGCCCTCCAGAAAGGCCAGGTCTGCGGGGGCGGCCCAGGCGGGCGCCTCGTCGCAGTCCGACCCGCGGCCGTACTTCATCAGGTTGGCGATGCGGTGAATGAGCACGGTGGTCTTGCCGCTGCCCGCCCCCGCCAGCAGCAGCAGCGGCCCCTCGGTGGCCAGGGCAGCCCTCCTCTGCTCCGGGTTCAGGTTCTGGTAGTCCAGGGCGATAGCCGCCCGCCGCGCCTTGCAGAAGCGCAGTTCCTCTTCTCTGTTCAGCATGGTTTTCTCCTTGGCAATGGCGGAGCCGCCCCTGGGTGGACGGCTCTTGTCTCAATACCTCTATTGTAACGAAAACTGCCCCCCAGGTCAACCTTCCGAAATGGAATCTTTTGCATGTGAAAACCGCATTGCCCACGGCCAAAATCTTTTTGACTTTATAGTGCAAAAGCGTCTCCGGTATGGTATAATACCTCTCCAGGCAGATTGGAAGGAGGTATCCCATGCACCGCTTTGTGTTCCGCTCCCCCCGGCTGGGCTTTCTGGCGGTGGGCCCCGCCCTGGCCCGGCCGGCCGCCGCCTTTTACCGACGCAACCGGGCGGCCTTCGCCCCCTTTGACCCGGTGCAGCCGGAGGACTTCTTCACCGAGGAGGGGCAGGCCGAGCGCCTGGCAGAGGAGCTGGGCTGGGCGGAGGCGGGGCGGAGCTTCCGCTTCCTGCTGGTACAGCCCCGGCACCCGGGCAAAATCATCGGGGCGCTGGGCTTCAACGAGATCATCCGGGGAGCCTTCCAGTCCTGCTTCGTGTCCTACAAAATCGACGCCGCCCTCTGGGGGCGGGGCTACGGCTCCGAGGCCATCCGGTACGGCACCGGCTGGGCCTTCCGGGTGCTGGGGCTCCACCGGGCGGAGGCCAACGTCATGCCCCGCAACGCCGCCTCCCTGCGGGCGGCGGAGAAGGCGGGCTACCGGCCGGAGGGGCTGGCCCGGCGCTATCTCAACATCAACGGCGTGTGGGAGGACCACATCCACATGGTCAAGCTCAATGAGGAGGAATATCATGCATAAATCCGGTTCCGACGGCAAGTTTACCAGCTCCATCGGCTTTGTACTGGCCGCGGTGGGCTCCGCGGTGGGCATGGCCAACATCTGGCTCTTTCCCTACCGGGTGGGGCAGTACGGCGGCGGCGCCTTCCTGATCCCCTATTTCCTGTTCGTCGCCCTGTTCAGCTATGTGGGCCTGTCGGGGGAGTTCGCCCTGGGCCGCCTCACCGGTACCGGCGCCATGGGCTCGCTGGACTACGTGCTCCGGCAGCGGGGCCGCCGGGGCGGCCGGGTGCTGGGCGCCATCCCCCTGCTGGGGGTGCTGGGCATCGCCATCGGCTACTCGGTGGTGGTGGGCTGGGTGCTGCGGTACGCCGCAGGCTCCCTCACCGGCTCCGTCCTGGCCGGGGACGCCCAGGGCTTCTTCTCCGCCCTGGCGGTGGACTTCGGCTCCATCCCCTGGCACTTCGCGGCGGTGGCGGTGACGGCCGCCATCCTGATCTTCGGCGTGGCCTCCGGCATTGAAAAGCTCAGCAAGGTCATGATGCCCGCCTTCTTCATCCTGTTCCTCATCATCGCCGTCCGGGTGGCCTTCCTGCCCGGCGCCATGGAGGGCTACCTCTACCTGCTCCGGCCCGACTGGAGCTATCTGCTCAA
Organism: Clostridium sp. ATCC BAA-442; assembly: GCF_964239415.1. Classification (NCBI taxonomy): domain Bacteria; kingdom Bacillati; phylum Bacillota; class Clostridia; order Eubacteriales; family Clostridiaceae; genus Clostridium; species Clostridium sp. ATCC BAA-442. Next base: position 116,013 of record NZ_CAXSQB010000005.1, read on the forward strand.
CCCGGAGACCTGGGTGATGGCCATGGGACAGGCCTTCTTCTCCCTGTCCATCAACGGCGCGGGCATGCTCATCTACGGCAGCTATATGAAAAAGGGCGAGAACATCCTCCGCCACGCGGGCATGACCGCCGTACTGGACACCCTGGCCGCCCTGCTGGCGGGCTTCGCCATCCTGCCCGCGGTGTTTGCCTTCGGCATCGACCCCACCAGCGGGCCGCAGCTCATGTTCGTCACCCTCCCCCAGATCTTCCAGCAGATGCCCGGCGGGCGCATCTTCGCCCTGCTCTTCTTCGTCTCCGTGTTCTTCGCGGGCATCACCTCCCTGATGAACATGCTGGAGGCCTGCGGCGAGGCCCTCACCTCCACCTTCCGCCTGTCCCGCACCGTTTCCACCCTCCTGGTGGGCGCGGCCGCCTTCCTCCCCGGCCTGTTCCTGGAGTCCCTGGCAGGCATGGGGGGCTGGATGGATCTCATCACCATCTACGTCTCCCCTTTCGGCGCGCTGCTGGTGGCGGTGTGCATCTACTTTGTGCTGGGTATGAAGGACATCGGGGCCGAGCTGGCCCTGGGCCGGGGCAAGGCCCCCGGCCGCCTCTTCGGCATCACCGCCCGGTTCTATGTGTTCCTCACCGTGGCGGTATGGATTCTGGGCATCGCCTACGGCGGCATCGGCTGAATTCCCCCGCAAAAAGCGGCCTGCGCGCTTGCGCAGGCCGCTTTTTATCGCCCTTCCAGCCAGCCCTTGAACTGCTCCAGCAGCTCCACGGCCTTGAACTTCACCACGTAGCCCTCGTCCTCCCCGGTCATCAGGGAGACCTGGTTCTCCGTCAGCCCGGCCTCCAGGGCGGTTTCCTGCGTGGTCTCGCTGACGGAGCCCAGGCAGAGGGGCGGGAACACCACGCACCACCAGTTCAGCCCGCCCCCCGCGCCGATCTCGATGCGCAGGGCGGTGTACGCCCCTGCCGGGAGGGCGAAGTCGGTATAGGTCTTGGTGGGGAACCAGTAGTCGTGCACCAGGGAGGCGGTCACCGGATAGGAATAGCCCGCCTCCCCCACCACCTCCGCCCCGGCGGCGGCCAGGTCGTACAGGTGGGCGCGGAGGAGCTCCTCTGTCTCCGCCCGGCCGGCTCCAGGAACAAACAGCTCCTCCGCCTCAGCCAGAATCCGGTCCCGCACCCGGAGCTTGAGGGCCTGGTCGGCCTCGGAATCCGAGTTGGCCAGCACGTGCAGGCGGATCACCTGGTCGGACAGGGCCGCCTGGGCCCCGTCCAGCCACACCCCCAGCAGAGCCGCGCAGGCCACCCCCAGCAGCAGCGCCAGCTCCCAGCGGCGCAGGGTCTTGGATTGCTTCATAAAACATCACCGTCCACTATGTAGTGCCTACATTGTGGACGGTGATGCCGGTTTCTATACCATTTTTTCCAGGCTGCGGGCCAAAAATGTATCCCGGTAGCTCTCCTGGAGCAGCTCATAGGCCCGGCGGGCGGCCTCCTCCCGGTCGAACAGGCCGAAGACGGTGGAGCCGGTGCCGCTCATAGAGGCCCCCAGGGCCCCCTGCTGAACGAGGGCGTTCTTGATGCGCTGCACCTCCGCGCCCCGCCGCTCGGGGAGCACATCCTCAAACACGTTATACATGCGCCGGGCCACTCCGGCCAGATCCCCCGCCGCCAGGGCGGCCAGCAGACCGGCGGTGTCCGGGCGGCGGCGGATGCGGCAGCCGTCCAGCCTGGCGAAGAGCTCCGGCGTGGGCACCGAGAAGGCGGGCTTGCACAGCACCACATGGCAGTCGGGCAGGGCGGGCAGAGTGGTGAGCACCTCCCCCCGCCCCTCAGCCAGGGCGGTGCCGCCCCGGACGCAGTAGGGCACGTCGGAGCCCACCCGGGCCCCGATGGCCTCCAGCCGCTCCGGCGGGAGGCCCAGCCCCAGCAGGCGGTTGAGCCCCCGCAGGACGGCAGCGGCGTCGGCGCTGCCCCCCGCCAGCCCGGCGCACACCGGGATGGACTTGTCCAGCTCAATGGACAGCCCGCCGCAGTCCGCCCCCGTCTCCGCGCACAGGCGCAGGGCGGCGGCCGCCGCCAGGTTGCGCTCGTCGGCGGGCAGGAAGCCCAGGCTGCTGCGCATGGACAGGGGCTTTCCCGTGCCGGTCTCCAGGCGGAGGGCGTCGCTGAGGGTCACGGTCTGCATGACCATGCGCATCTCGTGGTAACCGTCGCTCCGCCGGTCCAGCACGTCGAGAGAGAGATTCAGCTTGGCGTAGGCCCTTGTTTCCAGAACGGGCATCGGGTCACCCCCTTATCGGATCTTGCGCGCCTCCAGGTAAAAGCGCTTGTCGTGGGCCTCCCCCATGGAGAAGGTCTTGCGGGGGAGCACCCCGTCCCGGATGACGGTGGGAAAGAGCTGCTCCTTGCCCATGGCGGGCAGCAGGAAGGCGATATTGCCGGGGCGGGCGGCCAGATCCCGGGCCACATCCGCGCCGTGGATGTAGTCGATGCTCCCCCCGTGCTCCTTCACATAGGCGTCCAGGAAGGGCTGGAGGGTGCCCACCTCCAACTGGGCCTCCGGGCGGGGCACAGTGACCGCGCCCTTCCCCCCGGCATGGGAGAAGCGGAGCACATGGCCGTCCCCCTCCCCCCGGTATGCGCCGGGGAGGGCGGAGAGCAGCTCCTCCACCACCCGCTCCGGCTCCACGCCGAAGACCACCCGGTGGATGGGCTCGAACTCCAGGGAGGCGTCGTGGAGGTTGACCAGCTCGCACAGGGCGTACCGGGCGGGCAGGCTGTCCCACTGCTCCCTGGGGGTGAGCTTCTTCTGCCGCTCATAGCACTCCTTGGCGGTGGCCAGGGAGTGGTTGCCGTCCCCTACGGCGAAGAGGAGCACCGGCTTGTCCTCCACGCCGTAGCGGGCGCGGAAGGCCGCCGGATCGGCCAGCTTCCGGAGGGCGGCGGCCACCAGGGCCATGCTCTCCCCGTCCAGCCGCCAGCCGGCGATGTGGCCGCCCCGCTCCATGAGGTCGAAGTCGTACACCTTTTCCATCTGGTCCTTGCGGGCGGAGAGGGGCTCAAGCACCGTCTTTTCCGGGTCGTCGGCCAGCAGCATCACGTGGGGCAGCTCCAGGGGGGCGTTCTTGCGCACCGCCACCCGGGGCGGAATGCGGGCCATGACGGTGCCCTCGGTGGCCCGCACCTGGGCCTCCGCGCCGGGCTCGTAGTCGTACTGCTCCAGATCCACCATGCCCACCAGGCCCCGGCGCAGGCGCAGGTTGTCCAGCCGCCGCTCCACATAGATCAGGCTGGCGGGCAGGGTGCGGAACCGCTCCTCCCGCAGGTAGCGGGTCATGGTGTTGTTGACCTCCATGATGTCGGTCTCCACGCTTGGGCCGTCCAGGCAGCTCTCGGGCAGGATCAGGCGCAGGGTGGATGGGGCGGAGCCCACCAGCTCCTCCACCTCCTGCCAGTACTCCGGCTGGGAGGTGTACTGGTCGCAGGCCACCACCGACCACTTGGTGTAATCACAGTTCTGTGGCAGGAGGATGTCCGCCGGGCGGAAGGCCAGGCCGTCAAACGGGTCGCGCATACGTCCGCCCTCCTCAGTCCATGGCCCGCCGGATGGCGGCCAGCAGCTCGTCAAAGCCCTCGTAGGCGGGCACCTCCGGGTGGTCGGCCTTGATCTGCGCCGTGCTCTTGAAGAGGAAGCCGGCGCGGCTGGCCTGGATCATGCCCAGGTCGTTGTAGCTGTCCCCGGCGGCGATGGTGTCGTAGCCGATGGACTGTAGGGCCTTCACCGTGGTCAGCTTGGACTGGGGGCAACGCATGCGGAAGCCGGTGATGGCCCCGTCGGGCGCCACCTCCAGGGTGTTGCAGAACAGGGTGGGCCAGTTCAGCTTTTTCATCAGGGGCTGGGCGAACTGCTCAAAGGTGTCGCTGAGGATGAGCACCTGGGTGAAGCTGCGCAGCTCGTCCAGAAACGCCCGCGCGCCGGGCAGGGGGTCGATTTGGGCAATGGTAGCCTGAATCTCCCGCAGCCCCAGGCCGTGCTCCCGCAGTATGCCCAGGCGGTACTCCATCAGCTTGTGGTAATCGGGCTCGTCCCGGGTGGTGCGCTTGAGGGCGGGGATGCCGCTGGCCTCGGCGAAGGCAATCCAGATCTCGGGGACCAGCACGCCCTCCATGTCCAGACAGGTGATGTACATATGCTGCCTCCTCTCAGAATGGGGGTGGATGGAAGCTCAGCCCTCCCGGGCCTGCTTCTTGCGCAGGTTGGTCAGGAAGTTGTCCATGCGGGTCAGGGCCTCGGCGATGTCCTTCATGCTGGTGGCGTAGCAGCAGCGGATGAAGCCCTCGCCGCCGGGGCCGAAGGCGGAGCCGGAAATGACGGCCACCTTCTCCTCCATCAAAAACCGCTCGCAGAATTCGTCGGAGGTCAGGCCGGTGCCCCGGATGTCGGGAAACACGTAAAAGGCGCCCTTGGGCTCGAAGCAGGGCAGGCCGATGCGGCGCAGGCCCTCCACCAGATAGCGGCGGCGGCCGTCGTACTCGTCCCGCATCTTCTCGATGTCCACGTCGCCGTTGCGCATGGCCTCAATGGCGGCGTACTGGCTGGTGGTGGGGGCGGACATGATGCCGAACTGGTGGAGCTTGAGCATCTGCTGGAGGACGGGCGCGGGGCCGCAGACGTAGCCCATGCGCCAGCCGGTCATGGCGTGGCTCTTGGAGAAGCCGTTGACCACGATGGTGCGGTCGTACAGCTCGGGCAGGTTGGCGGGCGACACGTGCTTCTGGCCATAGGTCAGCTCGGCGTAGATCTCGTCGGAGAGGACCATGGCGTTGGTGTCCTTCAGCACCCCGGCCAGCGCCTCCAGATCAGCCCGCTCCAGAATACCGCCGGTGGGGTTGGAGGGGAAGGGGAGCACCACGGCCTTGGTGCGGGGGGTGAGGGCGGCGCGGAGCTGCGCGGCGGTGAGGCGGAACTCGTTCTCCGCCTTCAGCTCCACGTACACCGGCGTACCCCCGGCCATGGACGTCAGGGGCCCGTAGCACACAAAGGAGGGCACGGGGATGATCACCTCATCGCCGGGGTTGAGGATGCACCGCAGGGCCAGGTCGATGGCCTCGCTGCCGCCCACTGTGACCACAATCTGATGGGCGAAGTCGTATTGCAGGCCGAAGCGGCGGTTCAGGTAGGCCGCGATCTCCCGGCGCAGCTCCGCCATACCGGCGTTGGAGGTGTACTTGGTGAAGCCCTTCTCCAGAGAGTAGATGCCCGCGTCCCGGATGTGCCAGGGGGTGACGAAATCGGGCTCCCCCACGCCCAGAGAGATGGCATCCTTCATCTCCTCCAGGATATCGAAAAAGCGCCGGATGCCGGAGGGTTTGACCTCCTGGATGCGCCGGCAGAGTATTTCATCGTAATTCATGAAAAGATCCACTCCTTCTCCTGCTGCTCCTGCTTTTCAAAGATCAGGTGCTTCTCCTTGTACTTGTGCAGGATAAAATGGGTGGCGGTGCCCGTCACGTCCTCCAGGGTGGACAGGCGCTCCCCCACAAACTGGGCCACCTCTTTCAGCGTGCGGCCCGAGATAATGACGGTGAGATCAAAGGCGCCGCTCATCAGATAGACGCTCTCCACCTCGTCGTACTGGTAGATGCGCTCGGCCACCCGGTCAAAGCCGTCGCCCCGCTGGGGCGTCACCTTCACCTCAATGAGGGCGGTGACCGCCTCCCGGTCGGTGCGGTCCCAGTCCACGATGGCCTGATAGCCCAGGATGGTCTTGTCCGCCTCATAGCGCTGAATGGCGGCCTTCACGTCCGCCACGGTCATATCCGTCATGGATGCAAGCTGTTCATGGGTCAGCGTGCAGTCCTGTTCCAGAAGCCGGAGCAGCTTTGCCATAATACTTCCTCCCATCTGCGTTTGAGCCCGCGCAAGCCGCGGGACAGCTTTATAAACTCTTATTATATACGCCCCCTCCCAGGATTACAATAGCGCATTCAAGCTCCCTCGCGCGGCATTCGCCGCTTTGTGCGGTATGATGAAATATTTTATTTATCCCTGCCATTTTCTTGTAGAAATCCATCTCCCGATATGGTATGATAAACGGTGACGTACAAATCCCTTTTCACTTCAAACAACGACGGAGGTGTTACGATGGACTACGCCGAGATGGTCAGCCAGATCATGGCCGCCGAACAGGGTGCCAAGGTGCTGGCGGAGGAGTCCCGTGCCAGGCGGCAGCAGCTCCAGGCCGGCCTGGAGCAGGAGATCTCCGCTATGCGCGAGAGCTATCTGGCGCGGGCCCGGCAGCGGCTGGAGCAGGTGCAGCAGACTGAGGAGGCCGCCGCCGAGGAGGCGCTGGACCGGCTGGACCGAAAGCTGGAGCAGACCATGCGCGCGGTGGAGGCGTCCTATGAGAAAAACAAGGAGCGCTGGGTGGACACCCTGTTCTCCCTGATCGTGGGCGTGCAGCCGTGAAAAACGCGGAGATGACCTACGGCGCGCTGTCCGCCAAGATCCGCGCCCTCTACGGCAAGCGCCTGCGGGCGGACGACTTTGCCCGGCTGGCCGGGCTGAAAAATGAGGCCGAACTGCTGGAGGCCCTGCGGCAGCACCCGGGCTGGAGCCGCGCCCTGTCCCTGGTCCCCCCCGGTGCCTGGTCCTACGTGGGCCGGGTGGAGATGGAGGGCGCTCTGCGGGACGAGCTGCGGCTGGAGTACCGGAGCCTGTCCTATTACGTTCCCCGGGAGGACAAGCCCCTGATGCAGTTCCAGCTCCGGGCTGCGGAGCGGAGCGCCCTCCTGGCCGCCCTGCGCCGGCTCAAGACCGGCCGCTACGCCAAGGAGCCTCCCCCCACGTCTGCGGTGCCCCTCCGCCTGCGGCTGGACGAGGGGGCCCTGGCCTCCTGCACCAGCTACGACCAGCTCCTGGACGCCGCCCGCGACACCATCTACGCGCCCGTGCTCCGGCACCTGCGCCCAAGCCGGGACGGCGCACTGCCCGACTTCACCCTGGCGGAGGCCGCCCTGCGCACCGCCTACTTCTCCCACCTCTACCGCATCGTCCACCGGCAGTATACCGGCCGCACCCAGAAGGTACTTCTCCGCGCCCTGGGGGAGCAGATCGACCTGCTCAACATCATCCATGTGCTCCGCCTCAAAACCTACTTCCCCCAGACGGAGCCGGAGACCTATCTGCGCGTTCTCTTCCCCTTTCACTACCGCCTCAACCCCGACTTCACCCGCGCCCTCTGCGCCGCCCCCGGCGTGGACGACGTCTTCGCCCTGCTGCGGGACTCCCCCTACCGGGACTGCTTCGACGGCGTGGCGGTGGGCGCGGTGGAGGAGTACTACCAACGGGCCATCTGCCGCTTCAACAAGCGTCAGCTCACCGCCGTGCCCCCCTCCATTTACACCGCCGTGGCGTACCTGGAGCTCAAGGAGCTGGAGCTGAGTGTGCTGATTAACGTGATCGAGTCGGTGAAATACGGCGTCCCTTACCGCGCAGAACTCGCAGATCTGGTGGGCCAATAAGCCCCCCAAGCCCATGTCAAGGAAGGAGCTACCGCAATGTCCGTTGTCCCGATGAAGCTGCTCACCATCGCCGGGCCGCTGGAGCGGTTTGACGATGTGGTGCGCGCCTGCGTCATCGACCAGGAGTTCCACCCGGAAAACGCCCTGCAGCTCATGCGGAGCGTGAAGGGCCTGCGGCCCCTGGAGCTGGAAAACCCCTACAGCGCACTCCTCCACCGCTCGGTGGAGGTGGCCGATGAGGCGGGCATCCCCCTGGCCTATGCCCCCTTCGACCCCGCGTCCCCCTTGGAGGATTTCGCTTCCTATTTCGATTCCCTCTCCGGGCGCATCGCCGCCCTGCACCGGCGGAGGGAGGAGCTGGAGCACAAGGCCGACGAGGCCCGCAGCATGGTGGACCAGCTACAGAACCTCCGGGGACTCAACGTCAGCCTGGACGAGCTCTGGGGCCTGGATCACGCCCGGTTCCGATACGGCTACCTGCCCCGGGAGACCTACGACGGCTTCCGGGAGGCCCTCAACGAGGAGGAGGACATCTTTTTCGTCCCCACCACCCTGGGCGCCCGGCGGGTATATGGGGTCTACTTCACCACCAAGGAGGCCCACCACAAGGTGGACTCCCTGTTCAATTCCCTGCACTTTGTACGCATTCGTCTGGAGGACCCGCCCGGCGGGACAGTGGACAACGCCACGGCAGAGCTCAACGCCCAGGTGGAGGCCGCCCAGGCGGCGGTGGCCCAGGTGGGGCAGGAGCTGGAGGAGCTGCGCCGGCAGGAGCGGGAGCACATTCTATCCAGCTACTCCTACCTGCGCTACCACAGCGAGTGCTGCGGGCTGCGCCAGTACGCCTGCCGCAGCAAGGGCACCTTTTACCTCACCGGCTGGGTGCCGGCGGCGGCGGTGCCGGAAATCGAGGAAACGCTCGCCCGGTTCCCCAACCTGTCCTGCGTGGCCGATACCGCCGACGACGTGCGCCACGCCAAGCCCCCCACCAAGCTGAAGAACTCCTTCCTGGGCCGGGTGTTCCAGCCCTTCCTGGAGATGTATGGCCTGCCCGCCTACAACGAGAAGGACCCCTCCCTGTTCATGGCCCTGACCTACTGCCTGTTCTTCGGCATCATGTTCGGCGATCTGGGGCAGGGGCTCTGTCTGGCCCTCATTGGCCTTGTACTGGCCAGGTGGAAGGGCATGTGGCTGGGCGGCATCATCACCTGCTGCGGCCTGTCCGGCGCGCTGTTCGGCTGCGTCTACGGGTCAGTGTTCGGCTTTGAGGACATTCTCCCCGGTTTTAAAATCATGGAGGAGACTACCTTTGCGGGCCTGGGCGTGGTGAGCAATGTCCTGCTGCTGCTGGTTCTGTCCATCTGTCTGGGCGTGTTTATGCTGCTGCTGGTGATGGTCATCAACATCCTCAACGGCATCCGCCAGAAAAACTATGAAAAAATCCTCTTCGGGCCCAACGGCGCGGCGGGCATCGTGTTTTACGCCGGACTGCTCACCGCGGCCGTGTCCACCCTGGCCTTCGGCGTGAACCTGTTCACCCCCGCCTATGTGCTGCCCGTGCTCATTCTCCCCCTGGTGCTCATGCTCCTGCGGGAGCCGCTGTCCCATCTGCTGGCCAAGGACCCCCACTGGAGGGAATTTTCAGTGGGCGAGGTGCTGGGCACCGGCTTCTTCGAGCTGTTCGAGACCCTGCTCAGCTACCTGACCAACACCCTGTCCTTCATGCGCGTGGGCGCCTATGCCATCACCCACGTGGGCCTGATGCTGGTGGTCCACATGCTGGCCGGCCTGGCCGGCGGGGTGGGCGGCCCGGCGGGCATCCTGATCCTGGTGCTGGGCAACGCCTTCGTCATGGGCTTCGAGGGCCTTCTGGTGGGCATCCAGGTGCTCCGTCTGGAGTTCTACGAGCTCTTCGGCCGCTTCTACGACGACGGCGGCATCCCCTTTGTCCCGAAAAAAATCGACTATGCTGCCCGCACAAACGGGTAATCCTGAGGAGGTAGTCACCATGCTGAAATTCATTGTCCTGTTCTTTGCCGCCTTCGCGGTTTTCTCCCCCCTGTTCCTCATCGGCATCCGCAAGTACACCGGACGCAGGGCCAAGCGGGCCCTTGGAGCCAACATCGCCTCCTTCTTCGCCTTCCTGGTGCTGGCCAGCGTGGTGGGCATCGGCGGCAGCGCCTCCGCCGCCGGCGCGCCTGAGGCCGCCGCGGCGGCTGGCGGTATCGCCGAGGGCCTCAAGTACGTAGGCGCCGCCCTGGCCGTGGGCCTGAGCGGCATCGGCGGCGGCATCGCCGTGGCCTCCTCCGCGTCTGCCGCCCTGGGCGCCATCTCCGAGAACGACAAGGCCTTCGGTAAGGCCCTCATCTTCGTTGGCCTGGCCGAGGGTGTGGCGCTGTACGGCCTGATCGTGGCGCTGCTGCTGCTCTTCGTGTAATCCGTCCAGAGGTATCGGTGTGCTGTGCAGGCGCACAAGTTGAATTGCTCCGAGGGGCAAGAGAAAGTACCCTGGGGTGTGTCCTGCTCCGCACGGATTTTGATTTCGCCCGCGGGGCGGGCGAAACGCTGAGAGGCAACTTATGAAATACTTCGTCATCACCGACAGCACGGATACCCAGGTGGGGCTGCGCCTGGCTGGCATCGAAGGGGTCGTGGTGCGGGAGGAGCCCCTGGTGCGCGCCGCCATCCAGACCGCCGCCGCCGATCCCGACATCGCCGTGCTGCTCATCACCGAAAAGCTGGCCGCCCTGTGCCAGGATCTCATCGCCCCGCTGAAGCTCACCGCCCAGCGGCCCCTGGTGGTGGAGATCCCCGACCGGCACAGCGCCGGCCGCGCCCCCGACTCCATCACCCGCTACATCCGGGAGGCCATTGGAGTCAAGCTCTGACCAGCTCCGTGAGGAGGTTAACTATGCCTGATATGAATCAAAAGCTGGACCGCTTCACCGCCAAAATCCTGGCGGAAGCCGCCGACGAGAGCAAGCGCGCCCTCGCGGAGGTCAAGCGCCGCCGGGAGCTCCGCTTTCAGGAAGCAGAGGACGCGGCACTGAAGGAGGCCTACGAGTACATCCACGGCGAGGTGGCCCGCATCCAGTCGGAGGCCGGGCGGGGCGTGTCCCGCCATATGCTGGAGAACAAGCGGGCCCTCTACCTGCGCCGCACCGAGATGGCCCAGGAGGTCTTCGCCCTGGTGCGGGCCAAAATCGCCGCCTTCACCCGCACTCCCGCCTATGGCCAGCGGCTCACTGCCCTGCTGGCCGAGGCGCTGGAGCAGCTCTCCGGCGCGGAGGAGGTGCTGGTCACCCTGCGGGGCGACGATCTGAGCTTTCGGGAGGCCCTGGCCGCCTCCGCGCCCCAAATCCGCCTGACCTTCCGGGAGGGGGACTTCCGCCTGGGCGGCCTGATCGCCGAGTCCCCCGATCTGGGCCTGCGGGTGGACTCCTCCTTTGACAGCGCAGCCGGCGAGTTGTCTGGCCACTTTGCCGAGCTCTTCGGCCTGTCGCTCTCCGACGAATAAGAAAGGATGGTACTTCCAATGAATCAAACGCACTATACCATCCACGGCATCAACGGCCCGGTCGTCAAGGTGACCGGCGGCAAGGGCCTGGCCATGATGGATATGGTCAGCGTGGGCGAGGAGGGCCTGATCGGCGAGGTGGTCAGTGTGGACCGCTCGGCCACCACCGTCCAGGTCTACGAGGACACCGCCGGCCTCAAGCCCGGCCAGCCGGTGGTGAGCCAGGGGGCCCCCATGTCCATCACCCTGGGCCCCGGCATGCTGACCAACATCTTCGACGGCATTGCCCGCCCCCTCAAGGGCATTGAGGCGGAGAGCGGCCCCTTCATCGGCCGTGGGCTGAACATCCCCTCCCTGGACCAGGAGAAGACGTGGGATGTCACCCTCCATGTAAAGGCAGGCGACGTTCTCGCCCCTGGCGCACTCTATGCCTCCTGCCCGGAGACCCCCCTCATCGTCCACCGCTGTCTGGTGCCCACCGGGGTGTCCGGCCGGGTCACCAAGGTGGCGCCCGCCGGGGCCTACCGGGTCAGCGACACTCTGGTGGAGCTCACCGACGACCACGGGCAGATCCACCCCCTGGCCCTGGCCCAGCGGTGGCCCATCCGCACCCCCCGCCCCATCGCCCAGCGGCTGCCCATCGACCGGCCTCTGGTCACCGGGCAGCGGATCATCGACACCCTTTTCCCCATCGGAAAGGGGGGCGCCGCCGCCATCCCCGGCCCCTTCGGCGCGGGCAAGACCATGACCCAGCACCAGTTGGCCAAGTGGTCGGACGCGGACATCATCGTCTACCTGGGCTGCGGCGAGCGCGGCAATGAGATGACCCAGGCCCTGGAGGAGTTCTCCGAGCTGCTGGATCCCAAGAGCCAGCAACCCCTGATGAACCGCACCATCCTCATCGCCAACACCTCCAACATGCCGGTGGCCGCCCGCGAGGCGTCGGTCTACACCGGCATGACCATCGCCGAGTACTACCGGGATATGGGCTACCACGTGGCCCTCATGGCCGACTCCACCTCCCGCTGGGCGGAGGCCCTGCGGGAGATCTCCGGACGGCTGGAGGAGATGCCCGCCGAGGAGGGCTTCCCCGCCTACCTGGCCTCCCGCCTGGCCGAGTTCTACGAGCGGGCGGGCTATGTGAAGACCCTGGAGGGGAAGGAGGGGAGCGTCACTGTAATCGGCGCCGTCTCCCCCCAGGGCGGCGACTTCTCCGAGCCGGTCACCCAGAACACCAAGCGCTATGTGCGCACCTTCTGGGGCCTGGACCGCGCCCTGGCCTACGCCCGCCACTTCCCCTCCATCAACTGGCTGACCTCCTACTCGGAGTACGCCGACGATCTCAGGCCCTGGTACGACGAGCACGTGGGGCCGGAGTTCGTCACCTGCCGCCACCAGATGGCGCACCTGCTCCAAAAGGAGTCGGAGCTGATGGAGATCGTCAAGCTCATCGGCGCGGACATCCTGCCCGAGGATCAGAAGCTCATCATCGAGACCGCCAAGCTCTTCCGGGTGGGCTTTCTCCAGCAGAACGCCTACCACGCCATCGACACCTATGTGCCCCTGGACAAGCAGCTGCGCATGATGGAGCTGATGCTCAAGCTCTACCACGGGGCCAAGGACATCGTCTCCCGGGCCATCCCCCTGTCCCAGCTCAAGGAGACCGGCATCTTCGAGGCCCTGGCCAAGATGAAGTACGAGGTGCCCAACGACGGCCAGGAGAAGTTCGCGGAGTATGACGCCGCCATTGAGGACGCCCTGCGGCAGGTCAACGAGGCCAACCGCTGAGGTTGGAGATAGAGGTGAAACACTGACATGAGACTGGAATACATCGGCCTTTCGGAGCTGTCCGGCTCCCTCATCGCCCTGGAGGGGGTCAAGGACGTGGCCTACGACGAGATGGCGGAGGTCACTCTGGAGAACGGGGAGCGCCGCTATGGCCGCGTCATCCTCATTGACGGCGACCGGGTGGTTCTCCAGGTATTTGAGGGCACCCGGGGCATCTCTCTGGAGAACGCCTCCACCCACTTCACCGGCAAGAGCATGGACATCGCCCTGTCCAAGGAGATGCTGGGCCGGGTGTTCGACGGCGCGGGCCGCCCCATCGACGCCCTGGGCGAGATCTACCCGGAGGAGCGGCGCAACATCAACGGCTCCGCCATCAACCCCGTCTCCCGCAAGTACCCCCGCAGCTGCATCTACACCGGCATATCCGCCATCGACGGCTGCGCCACCCTCATCCGGGGGCAGAAGCTGCCCATCTTCTCCGGCTCCGGCATGAAGCACAACGAGCTGGCCGCCCAGCTCGTGCGGCAGGCCAGGGTGCCCAACCAGGACGGGGAATTCGCCATCGTCTTCGCCGCCATGGGCGTCAAGAACGACACCGCCGAGTTCTTCCGCCGCTCCTTTGAGGAGGCCGGCGCCCTGAGCCGGGTCGTCATGTTCCTCAACCTGGCCTCCGACCCCATCATCGAGCGCATCCTCACCCCCCGCTGCGCCCTGACGGCGGCGGAGTTCCTGGCCTTTGAGCACGGCTACCACGTGCTGGTGGTGCTCACCGACATGACCTCCTACTGCGAGGCCCTGCGCGAGTTCTCCTCCTCCAAGGGGGAAATCCCCTCCCGCAAGGGCTTCCCCGCCTACCTCTACTCGGATCTGGCCTCCCTCTACGAGCGGGCGGGCATGATCCACGGCCGCACCGGCTCGGTGACTCAGGTGCCGGTGCTCACCATGCCCAACGACGACATCACCCACCCCATCCCCGACCTCACCGGCTACATCACCGAGGGGCAGATCGTGCTGGACCGGGAGCTGGATCAGAAGGGCATCTATCCCCCCATCGCCATTCTCCCCTCCCTGTCCCGCCTGATGAAGGACGGCGTGGGCAAGGGCTTCACCCGGGACGACCACTACGACGTATCCAACCAGCTCTTTGCCTCCTACTCCAAGGTGCAGGACGCCCGCAGCCTGGCCAGCGTCATCGGCGAGGACGAGCTGAGCGAGCTGGACAAGCAGTATCTGGCCTTCGGCGACGCCTTCGAGCGCAGGTTTGTCCACCAGAGCCTGGTGGACAACCGCACCATTGCGGAGACGCTGGACCTTGGGTGGAAGCTGCTGACCATGCTGCCCAGGGGCGAGCTGGACCGGGTGGACGCCAAGACCATCGAGGCTCACTATGTGGAGGGGGCGTGGAAGGAGCTCTTTGAGCGGAAGCAGTCATAGCCGGAAAGGAGGTCAACCGCCATGGCCAATCTGCTGCCCACCAAGGGCAACCTGATCGCCGCCAAGCGCTCCCGGATGCTGGCCCGGACGGGCTACGAGCTGATGGACCGCAAGCGCAACATCCTCATCCGGGAGCTTATGGGCATGATGGACACCGCCAAGGAGTTGCAGGGACAGATCGACGCCGTCTTTACCGAGGCGTACACCGCCCTCCAGGCGGCCAACATCCGCCTGGGCATCTGCGACCGCATCGCGGAGGCGGTGGATGTGGACGACTCCCTGGCTCTGCGCTACCGCTCCGTTATGGGGGTGGAGCTGCCCCGCATCCCCGGCCAGTCCCCCCCGCCCCGGCCGGAGTACGGCATGGGGGATACCTGCTCCGAACTGGATGAGTGCTACCTCAAGTTCTACAGGGTCAAGGAGCTGACCCGCCGGCTGGCGGAGGTGGAGACCTCTATCTACCGCCTGGCCGACGCCATCAAAAAGACCCAGAAGCGGGCCAACGCTTTACAGAACATTGTCATCCCCGGCCTGGACGGCACCATCCGCTTCATCACCGACGCCCTGGAGGAGAAGGAGCGGGAGGAGTTTGCCCGTTTGAAGGTCATCAAGCGGGTGACCACAAAACAGAAGTGGGGCGGAATTCCGCCTCACTTTTGTTTCAGTATGTGCGCACACAGACCTCCCGGATTTTGGTCTGGAGGCTCTTCAAGTCCTCAAAGCTCTCCGGCCGCTTGCGGGGATCCCGCAGCAGGGCGGAGGGGTGGTACATGGCCATCATCCACACCCCGGCCTTTTCGATCCACTGGCCATGCTCACGGGTGATTTTGAAGTCCTCCTTGATGAGCTTCATAGCGGCGATGCGCCCCAGGCAGACGATGATCTTCGGTTTGAGCAGGGCCACCTGGTTGCGCAGATAGCCGATACAGGCCTCCTGCTCGATGTTCAGGGGATCCCGGTTCTGGGGCGGGCGGCACTTGACCATGTTGCCGATGAACACCTTCTCCCGCTTCAGGTCGATCATGGCCAGCATATCGTCCAGCAGCTGGCCCGCCCGGCCCACAAAGGGCCGGCCGGTGCGGTCCTCCTGCTCGCCGGGGCCCTCCCCGATGAACATGACCTCCGCGTCCCTGGCTCCCTCGCCGAACACCACGTTGGTCCGGGTCTCCGCCAGGCCGCACTTCTGACAGTGGATGCACTCCTCATAGAGGGCGTCCCAATCCTTCATAGTCTCTCACCTCAGTGTGTGGTTTTCGACATTGTACCACACCCGCGCCCCCGGTGCAAAAAAATTTTGTGCTTGACTTTTGCCTTCAAACTGCGTATACTACGCTCAACAAAGACAGAGAGAACGACCGCCCCCCGTGAGGGCCGACAGAGAATCCGGGTCACCGACTGAGAGCCCGGTCCGGCAGGATGGGATGGCGCAACACGTTTGAGCCGGCGTCCCGAGCCCTGGCCTCAGGGGGTAGGCGCGCCCGTCCCACCCGCGTTAAGGGTTCCGAGTGGCGTCCGTTGCACACGACGGCGCAATTTTGGGTGGTACCGCGGAGTTTATTCCGTCCCGAAGCTGGAAAACCGGCTTCGGGATTTTTTTATTCTTTTTTTGCAGAAAGGTGTGATTGGCATGGAAGTTCTGGCAACGAAATTCGACGCGGCGGTGGTGGGCCGGAATAACCGGGCCGTCACCCTGCACGGGATGGTGCACGCCCTGCGGGATCTGGGTGGGGTCACCTTCCTCACCCTGCGCACCCGGGAGGGGCTGATCCAGTGCGTCTGTCCCCGGCGTCCTGAGGGGGTGCGTGAGGAGTGCGCCGTCTCTGTCTCCGGCTTACTCCGGCCCGAACCCCGGGCGCCCGGCGGGGCGGAGCTGGCGGAGGCCCGGTGCACGGTGCTCTCCTGGCCCGCCGCGCCCCCGCCGGTGCCCCTGTCCAAAAAGAGTTCCGTCAGCCTGGACACGGAGCTCTCCCTCCGCCCAGTGACCCTCCGCGCCCCCCGCGCCCGGGCGGTGTTCCGCATCCAGGCGGCCGTCTGCCGGGCCTTCCGGGAGTTTCTCCAGGGGGAGGGCTTTACCGAGATCCACACCCCCAAGCTGGGCCAGGCCGGGGCCGAGGGAGGCTCCAGCCAGTTCCGGCTGGACTATTTCGGCCGGAAAGCTGTGCTGGCCCAGTCCCCCCAGCTCTACAAGCAGGCCATGGTAGGGGTGTTTGAGCGGGTGTATGAGATCGGCCCGGTGTTCCGGGCGGAGAAGCACGCCACCCAGCGGCACCTGAACGAATATACCTCCCTGGATCTGGAGATGGGCTTTCTCCACTCCTTTACCGACCTGATGGCGCTGGAGCAGGGCTTTCTGCGCCGCCTTGTGGCCCTGCTCCGGCAGGAATACGCCGGAGAGCTGGCCCTGCTGGGTGCGGAGCTGCCCGATGCGGAGCACATACCCGCCGTCCGCTTTGACGAGGCCAAGCGCCTGGCGGCGGAGGCCTACGGCTATGCCATCCGGGAGCCCTACGATCTGGAGCCGGAGGAGGAGCAGCACATCGGCCGGTACGCCAAGGAGGTGTGGGGCAGCGACTTCGTGTTCGTCACCCACTACCCCGGCAGGAAGCGCCCCTTCTATACCATGGACGATCCGGAGGACCCCCGGTACACCCTCTCCTTCGATCTGCTCTTCCGGGGGGTGGAGATCACCACCGGCGGCCAGCGTATCCACAATTACGGCCAGCAGGTGGAAAAGTTAAAGGCGCGGGGCATGGAGCCGGAGGATTTTTCGGGCTACCTGCTGTTCCACAAGCACGGCGCGCCGCCCCACGGCGGCCTGGGCATCGGCCTGGAGCGGCTGACCATGCAGCTCTGCGGCCTGGACAACATCCGCCGGGCCAGCCTGTTTCCCCGGGACCGGACCAGACTCGAGCCATAAGGAGCGGGGGCGGGCGCGGTTTGCCCCCCAGACAGAGATAAAAAGGAGGAACCCTTCCCATGAACATTACCGAAGCACGGATCGACCATCTGTCCGATCTGGCCCGCCTCTCCCTCCCCGGCGGGGAGAAGGAGGAGATCGCCCGGGAGCTGGAGCGGATTCTGGACTACATGGCGGTGCTGGACGGCCTGGACACCGCCGGCGCGGAGCCGCTGAGCCACGTTTTCCCGCTGAAAAACGTCCTGCGCCCCGATGAAACCGCCCCCTCCGCCGCCCGGGCCTCCTCCAGCTGGCTCTCCGCCAGCTTGCGGTTGGCGTGGAGGGTATTGAGGGCGTTGAGCTCCTCCTGGGCCCTTTTCAGGGTATCCCGGTCGGGAGGCGCGCCGTGGCGGGTACGCTCGGCCTCCAGGCCGTCCACCTGGGCCTGGGCCTCGGCAAGGGCGGCCTGGGCCGCCTCCCACCGGGCCCTGCGCTGGGCCATGGCCCGGCTGAGGTGGGCGTCCCGCTCGGACTCCAGAAGTCTGTGCTCGGCCTGGAGCCGCTCCAGCTCCCGCCTGGCCTCCTGGGCCAGACGGAAGGCCTTGGACTGGCGGGCCAGGGTCTCCTCCACGTCGGCCAGCTCCTCCTCCAGCCGGGGGATCAGGCCGGTCTTGTTGTGCTTCCGGCGGTTGAGCCAGTCCCGCAGGCGGCGCTCTACCTGGGAGTAGGACACATCCTCCTCCCCGCTGGAGGCCAGGGCGGCGATGCGGGCCTCCAGGGCGGGGGCGCCGTCGATGGCCGCGCCCCCCTGGCCCACGAAGGCGGAGCGCTCGAATACCTCCCTGGGCACGCCGGTGAGGGTCTCCCCCGCGTTGTCCCCGGTGAGGCCGGGCACCGGCTCCGCCGTGCCGGTATACACCGCCTCAAAGCGGCCAAAGGGGGTGCTCCCCTTGGGCCCCCGGCGGAGGGTGACGGACCGGCCCTGCCAGAGCAGCTCCACGCTCCCCTCCATGGCCGCGCCGCTCCAGGGCTGGTAGCGGTTCTTCTCCGCGAGGTAGCCCTGACGGTCCCGCTCCTTGGTGTTGATCCCGTAGAGCATGGCCCGCAGGAAGGCCGACCAGGTGGACTTGCCCCCCTCGTTGGGGGCCTCAATGACATTCAGCCCCTCCCCCAGCGCCAGCTCCGCGCCCTGGAGCTTGCCGAAGGTGGCGCGCATCTTCAAAATCTTCATAGGCAGGGATCCTCCCCATTCTCCAGGGCCGCCAGCCCGAAGCGGGCGGCCAGCTCCAGCCCGTCCCCCTCCAGCGCCCCGCTCCGCAGGGTGCGCAGGAACAGGCCGGTGAGGCTGTCCTCCCCCGACCGGGCCCACAGCGCCCGCCGCTCCCGGGTCTGATCCCGGAGGGTCACGCTGTAAAAGCGGGGCTCGGCCAGGGCGGCGAGGGCGGCCAGCTCCGGCGGCTCCTCCCCCCGCTCTCCGGTGAGCACGATGCGACAGCAGTCCTCCCCGGCGTCCGCGGGCAGGGCCGCCGCCAGGGCGGCGGTCGGGCTCTCCGCCCCGGTCACGTCCACGGTCAGGATCTCATAGCGCCGCCGGGCCAGGGGGACGAACTCGGCGGACACGGCCCCGCCGTCGTCCACCGTCACCACCAGCACGCCCTTGTCGCCCAGCTCGTCAAAGCCCCGGCCCTCGGGACAGCCGGGGTAGGCCCAGTACGTGTCCCCCGCCTTTTGCAGCCCGGAGCAGGCGTGGATGTGTCCCAGGGCCAGGTAGGTCAGGCCGCTGGCGGCGATGTCCTCCAGGGCGATGGGACCGTAGCGCCCCTTCCCCTCCACGTCCCCATGGAGGGCCATCAGGTGGATGCGCCCGTCCCGGGGGGCGGCAAAGCCCATCAGGGGAGAGCGGTCGGCCTGGGGGGTGGTGAAGGCCGCGCCGTGCACCACGCAGTTGAGGCCGGGCAGCTCCACCCCCTCCACCGCCACGGTGGAAAAGATATGTACGTTGTCCGGCCACGCCGTGCCGGCGTACACCGAACGGGGGCCGTAGCAGTCATGGTTGCCCGGGGCGATGAACACCGGGGCGGGGATGCCCCCCAGGGTCCGGGCCAGGGCCTGTACGGTCTCCTGGTAGGTCTGGCCGCCGTCCAGCAGGTCGCCGGAGAGCAGCACCACGTCCGCCCGCCGCTCCTCCGCCAGCCCGGCCAGCCGGTCCAGCAGCTCCCGCTGCTCGGCCCGGCGGGCCCTGGCCTTGTCCGGGGGCAGGGCGGCAAACGGGGCGTCCAGGTGGAAATCCGCCCCGTGGATGATTGTCAGCATAGATGTCTCGGTTCCTTTCTCGCAGGGGATATTACGCGCGGATGTCCACCCGCTCGACGCTCACGCACCGCCGCTGGTCGGTATCGATGGAGAAGAGTACGCTCTCCAGCTTGCAGGGGCCGGGGGCGGGCTCAAAGCGGCGGGGCAGCCCGCCCAGGAAGCGGTTGACGGCCTGCTCCGGCCGGATGCCCAGCACGCTCTCGGCCGGGCCGGTCATACCCAGGTCGGTGACAAAGCCCAGCCCCTTGGGGAGAATTTGCCCGTCGGCAGTGGGGACATGGGTGTGGGTGCCCCACACGGCCTGGGCCCGGCCGTCCAGGTAATACCCCATGGCCCCCTTCTCGCTGGTGGCCTCGGCGTGGAAGTCCACCAGCACCACATCGGTCCCCTCCATCCGCCTGAGCACCCGGTCGGCGGTGGTGAAGGGGTTGTCGAAGTTGCTGTCCATCTCGCACCGGCCAATCAGGTTCATGACGCCGATGCGCACGCCGCCGGGGCCGTCGTACACGCCCCAGCCCCGGCCGGGCACCCGGCTGGTGTAGTTGGCGGGGCGGAGGGTATACCGGTCGTCCTCCAGAAAGTCGGCGATCTGGATGCGGTTCCAGGTGTGGTTGCCCAGGGTGACCACATCTGCACCAGCGTCAAAGATCTCCCGGGCCTGCCGGGGCAGAATCCCCACGCCGGACGCGTTCTCCCCGTTGACCACCGTGAAATGCACGCCCTTGAGCTTCTTCAGCCCCCGGAGATGGCGGGACAGGTACTCCACGCCGCTGTCCCCCACGACGTCGCCTACGGCCAGCACGTTCAGAATCATAACTTGCCTCCCTCTCATAATCAGCAGCCTCTATTATATGTGATTTTTTGCAAAAGGGCAATCGTAGTTTCTTGTAACCGGATTGAAACCGCCCCTGTAACCCTTTTTGCCGTCCCCTATGGTATGATAGGAGACGCCAAGGAGGATTTTTTTATGAAACTGCGCCTTTTTTCCGGCCTGGCCGCCCTGGCCCTGGCCGCGCTGCTGGCCGCCTGCGCCCCGGCCGCCCCCGCTGAGCCCGCCCCTTCTCC